>CANQWG010000004.1 GCA_947627505.1 uncultured Bacilli bacterium
TGCCTTTATTCTAGACTTTTCTCTTACATCCTTTTTACACTTTATGAAACTGGAATTTACTTTTTCAATTCACGAAACAAAGATGATTTATAACATTTCAAATATATGTGTGGCATTGTGATTGGTAATAATAATGAACATAAATATGACATTTTGGTTATTTTTAAGATTTCATTGATAAATCAAAGAAACATATGAGTTTGATTCAGTAAATCCGATAAGAAATATATCAAAAAGATGTTTGAAGTTTTTCATCGTGAGCAAGTTCCACTTATGGTTGGCAAAGGACAATATCGAAAGAAAAGGCCTAAAAAATAAATAACATAAAAAAAGAAAGTGCCACGAGCAATTAAGCCTCTTTCCGTGGGGGCTACAAGGACGAAAGCGGTAAACGCTAACACCGAGCCAAACACTTTCTGCACCTATTGTACTCGAAATTTCAAATATAAGTCAATAAATTTGTTAATGCATGAAGGAAACAAATTGATATAGGGCGAATTTATAGAAAATTGTCCTTTTAGAAAAATATTATAGAATTTAAAAGATACCTATGTTAAGATAACTAACGGAAACAAGAAAGAGGTGTTAAGATGCCACGCGAAAATATTATCTTGCGTTGTACTGAATGCGGTGATGAAAATTATATCGGCACTAAGAATAAGCGCACTCATCCTGATAGAAGAGAGATAAAGAAATACTGCCCTAAATGCAATAAAATGACAGTACATAAGGAAAAGAAATAGAGCTGCGGCTCTTTTTTTATTTAAGGCTATGTATCGATTATTTGAAAAAAACGATGATTTTGCTTCCAATATGTATCTAGTAAAGGGAAGTGAAGGAACGATTCTTATCGATCCGAGTTTTATAAGTCAACATCTTCTGGAATTATGCAAATCTTGGGGCTCGATTAAAGCAATCATCATCACTCACGGGCATTATGATCATTTTAAAGCTTTGGAAGCTTATTTAAAAATATTTCCAGAAGCGATTGTATATCTTTTTAAACAAGAGCGAATCTTTTTTAATCCGCATCAAAATTGTTCTTGTCTTTTCAATGAACCGCATTTTTATGACGGCGATGTGACTTTTCTCGATGAAGGAACGATAACTATCGCGGGATTGAAATTAGAAATTATCGCTTTTAGTGGTCATAGCGAAGGGTCGATGGCGATTTTCAATAAAGAAGAACATGAACTTTTCGTCGGTGATTTCATCTTTAAGGATAGTGTCGGACGTTGCGACTTGAAAAGCGGATCATGGCCGAAGATGCAAGAATCATTAAAGCGGTTCAAGATGATGAATTTTGATCCGCAAACTTTGATTTTATCAGGTCATGGACCGACAACCACTTATGATTATTTAATGAAAAATAATCCTTTTTTGCGTTAAAAACCGAATTTCTTCTCATACTAAAAGCGGTGATTAAACGATGAAAAAGGGTGAAATTATTTTAATTGCATTATTGAGTACGATTGTTTTTGGTGGCATGAATGAGGTTTATTATCTCTTTAATTTTTCGCCGCTATCCTTAGGACATCTTCATCGAAGCATCGACAGTTACGAATGGTCGTTACTTTTAAGCGGTGTGGTGATTTTTGTCATATGGTCGCTGATCGGTCTTTTTTTTAAACGTCTCATAATGCGCTTTGATAAAATGCGCTATTACTTTATCACGTCGATGATTATTTTCGTCATCATCAATTTTTACTTACGGTATATGTGGGATGATTTTTTGATGATGAACTTACAAGGTGAAGTATGTTTGATGTCGAGCATAATTTTTTCGACATATCTTTTTTTCTATTCCATATATTATGGAAATGAAGTAAAATATAGGCGTTAGGAGATTTAATAAATGATTATTGTCAATGATTTTAAACCCGGTAATACTTTTATTTACGAGAACCAATTGTACACGGTTCTTGACATTCAACACAACAAGACAGCGATGCGCCAAATGATCGTTAAAGTGAAAGCCAAAAATTGCCGTACCGGAGCAATTACCGATATTTCTTTTACCGGTGGCGATAAAGTTGAATTAGCTCATCTTGAAAAGAAAAAGATGTCTTATCTTTACGATGAAGGCGATGCGTTATGCTTCATGGATCAAGATACTTACGATCAAGTGTCGATTCCTAAAGAGCGCTTACAATGGGAATTGAACTTTATCAAAGAAGGCGAAGTTTTGGAAATCGTCGATTATGAAGGAGAAATTCTCGGTATTAACTTGCCGGCAAAAGTAACTTTAAAAATCACTAAATGCGAACCGGCGATTCGTGGCGATACGGTTAACAAAGCGATGAAAGATGCTTATCTTGAAACCGGTTTGAAAGTTAGAGTTCCCTTATTCGTTGAAGAGGGCGATGATATCATCGTTTTTACCGCTGACGGGACTTACGATTCAAGAGCTTAATAAAACATTTTAGAAATTTACATTAAATGGATAATTTGTATGCGTCCTTAGGGGCGCATTTATTTTAAAAAGAGATGTATGCGTTTCTTGAGTGCGGTTGTAATTTCAGACTTATTATGTTATATTCTTTCAAGAAGAAAATGTATAAGTTAAACGTAAATTAGGAGCAAAAATGATGCGTGGTTGGTTAGTGGTAAATCACTATCTTGATTCAAAAAAATTTTCAGAACTTTACGCGATGCTTTGTGAATCTGCCACAAAACTGAATGTAAGTTTAGAAATCAAAACTACTGGCGAAATCATCTGTGAGGTTTCGTCTCGTTTTGCTATGTATTCATTGCCCGATTTTGTGATATTTTGGGATAAGGATATTTATGTGGCGCAAAGGCTAGAAAATGCCGGTATCAAAGTGTTTAATTCTTCAAAAGCGATCGAACTTTGCGACAATAAAATTTTAACTGCCATCAATCTTGAAAATAAGGTTAAAACACCAAAGACCATCATCGCTCCACGAACTTTTGAAGGAATCGACTATCCTAAATTGGATTTTCTTGAATATGCGAAAAATACGCTTCATTTTCCGCTTGTGATCAAAGAAGCATATGGATCGTTTGGAAAGCAAGTGTATTTAGCTAATGATATGGACGAGGCATGTGCTATCATTAAAAGCCTTCATCATAAGGAATTTTTAATTCAGGAATTTATCGCGACTAGTCAAGGACGCGATGTGCGTGTCAATGTGGTAGGGCAAAAGGTAGTTTCATCGATGTTACGATATAATCCCGATGATTTCCGCTCCAACATCACAAATGGCGGTAAGATGAAAACTTATCAATTAAATGAACAACAAAAAAACATCGCTCTTAAAGCGTGTGAAACTTTAGGTCTTGATTTTGCCGGAGTGGATCTTCTTTTTGGTGAAAACGATGAACCGCTTGTATGTGAAGTCAACTCTAATCCGCATTTTAAAAGTAGTTATATTTGTACTGGCATCGACATGAGCCTTTACGTAATTGAGTATATCATTGAAAAACTAAAAGGATAAACGATAAGTTGGTTAAAAATTATGAACGGATGGCTAATTTACGATGAAATAGGGGCTAATCGTAACCGATGGTTCATCGATCGCTTGATAATGCTTGCTAAACAAAAAGGAATCAATTTGAAGCTCATATTAACTGCTGATAATTGGAAGAACAATGATGAATTCACGAAGATTGATTTTGCTATTGTAAGAACCATTGATCCTTCGATAAATAGGTTTTTTGAAGATCTTGGTATTAGAACTTTTAACAATTACGTTACTTCGTCAGTCGCTAACGATAAATGGAAAACATTTCAGGTGGCTAAAGGACTTTCAATCCCCACTATGGACACGGTATTGATCAGTGAAAAATTTAAACCATCAGTTTATCCGTTTGTACTAAAAAGTCGTAATGGACATGGCGGTAGTGAAGTGTATTTGATAAATGATGAATTTGAGTATCGAAAAAGACTTCAAAATATCAATCCGCAAAACTATATTGCCCAAAAAGTGAGCGACAAGATTGGTTTCGATATGCGAGTGTATGTTCTAAAAAATGAAATTTTAGCGGCGATTTTGAGGCATTCATCTACCGATTTTCGCAGTAACTATTCATTAGGTGGCGAAGTTAGCGTCGCTCAAGTAGATAATGCCCAAACCCAAATCGTCCAAAAGATAGTTTCTACTCTAAATTGCGATTTTGTCGGCATCGATTTTATAATGAATGATGAAACTTGGGTATTGAATGAAATCGAAGATGTCGTGGGGACAAGAATGCTTTATAAATGTACAGACATCGATGCGGGACAACTTTATATCGATTATATTTATGATGAAATGAGAAAATAGAGTGAAAAAATCATAAAAATACGTATCGATTTCGATGAATTATTTAGCGGATAATTTGCAATTGTAATTTTTTTTAATGTCTTCAAAAATCGACATCTTATTTCTTTTCAAATTCTTATGATAAGAGTGTTCTTTTTCTGACGGAAAGAACGTATATCTAATGTGAGGAGGAGATATTATGAATCGTCAAATTGTTGCTTTCTTATCATTGTTTTCCTTGGCTTTAGTACTTTCGATTTACTATGTGATGATTCCAAGCGGTATTTCAAATGATCAACCGGTCGAAAATCCGATAACCGAAGTGGCTGATGCTTCTAGTTTATTCTTTGAGGCCTTAATTCTAGAACGCGATCAACGCCACGAAGAAACGATTGAAGGACATACCGCGATTTTGACATCAACTGAGTACACTAATGCCGAAAAAGCTACGGCTTTAGAAGCGATTGAAAACGAAAAATACATTCAAGAAACCGAAAATAAATTACAAGATGAGATAAAAGAGCTAGGATATCCGGCGTGTTTTGTCGAAATGAGAGGCGATATGATCAATGTTTTGGCATATATGAAAGACGCTACGAAGCAAGAGCAAAAACGTTCGGCTAGTCAAATCATTTTTACCGTTCAAAGTATCCTAGAAACTGAATGTGATTTAGTCGTTGAATTCCAAAGTTAAACTTGATATAAACGTTGAAATAATATATCATAATGAATATTAAGGAGACGTTATAAATGGAGTGGTTATTATATTTAGTTTTAGGTCTAATCGGTGGACTTGCTATTGGATTTTTCGGGGCTAGGGCGCTTTTTAAAAAGCAATTGCGCGACAATCCGCCGATCAACGAAAAAATGATAAGGGCAATGTACATGCAGATGGGACGTAAACCTTCAGAAGCGCAGATACGCGCGACGATCAAAGCGATGAATGACGCTAAATAAAAGCCTTAAATGGCTTTTTTTAGCATAAAAAAAGGGTAAAGATAAAATAATCGTACCCTTTTTTAATGGTTATTTTTTTACTTGATATACCAAAATACAACTAAATATCTACTAAAATAATACTATTTCATCCAAGTTATCTTTCTTTCTTCGTGGTGGATGAGGCGGATGATATTTTGATGATGACGAATCACGATATAGATAGCAATCGCGACGATGCAAAGGGCATAAGAAATATCATAACCCATTCCGAAGTTCATTCCATATGCGACAAAGGGAATAAAGGAGATGGCCGCTATTGCTAATGAGGCTAAAATCGAAGCGAGTGAAACATATTTTTTTAATTTTAAAACAATCATAAAAATGGTGATACCAATGAGTGATAACATCCAATTGGTGCCAAGAAGAAAGCCACCGAAAGAAGATACTGCTTTGCCACCTTTGAAGCCGGCAAAGATCGGAAAAGTGTGTCCGATGATCGCTCCGATTCCCGCGATATAGTAGGTAAGAGGTAAAATCGCCGTTTCTTTTAAAGGTGTTAACGTCAAAACGAAGAAAGCAATCCACATCGGCAGAATGCATTTTAATACATCTAAAGCAATCACGATTAAACCGACTTTTTTACCGAGTACACGTCCGGCATTGGTGCCACCGGCGTTATGAGAGCCTTGTTCGCGGACATCGACTCCAAAAAAGGTTTTTCCAATCACGACAGCACTTGGAAAAGATCCAAATAAATAGCCCATCAATAACGCGGCAAATAAAATTAAATAATTCACTTAATAAAACCTCATTTCTAATAAAATTACATCTACATTCTATATAAATAATGTGGAAATATAAAGCCTTTTTTGATATAATCAAAAAGTGTGTGTAACGTGCGATTGGAGGTTTCAATGAGTAGTAATATACAAAGTAAATACGATAAGACATCGATCAAAAAACTTAAAGGGTTAGATCCTGTTAGAATGCGTCCTGGTATGTATATCGGTTCGACAGACTACATGGGTACTCACCATTTAGTTTGGGAAGTAGTCGACAACGCAGTCGACGAAGCGATGGTCGGTTATGGTAATAAAATTTATGTCACTTTACATGACGATGGATCATGTTCGGTTCGCGATGAAGGTAGAGGAATTCCTTGCGGTTACAATGAAGAAGAGAAAATGGAAGCTTTGGATTTGGTATTTCGCGAACTTCATGCTGGCGGTAAATTCGACGATTCTAACTACAAAGAATCCGCAGGTTTACATGGTGTCGGTGCGGCATGTACCAACGCTTTATCCGAATATGTCGAAATTAAAATATATCGCGATGGGCGCGAATATTATTGCAAATATAGCGATGGCGGTCGCAAAAGTACCGGAGTTAAAGAAGTAGGACCGACTACAAAAAGAGGCACTTATATCCGCTTTAAACCGAGTACCGAAGTGTTGACCGACGTAACGTTTCGCTATGAATTAATCGCGGAGCATCTCAATAATTCGGCGTGTCAGGTGCCGGGCGTTCACTTTTACTTATCCGATGAAAGAACTAAAACCAAGGAAGAATTTTTCTATCAAAACGGCATCAGTGAATATCTTGCTAAAATCAACGAAGGAAAAGAGCAGATTACACCGGTAATCACCTTCAAAGACGATTCACAAGAAATCAAAGTTGAGATCGCTTTTCAATTTTTAGAAAACGATTATAGCGAACATTTATATTCATTCGCCAACACCGTTTTTACTCCAAATGAGGGCAGTCACGTTAGAGGGTATCGTTCAGGTTTAACCAAAGCTTTCAACGATTACGCTAGTGCCAATGGCATAATCAAAGGCGAAAATAAATTGGACGGAGGCGACATTCGCGAAGGACTTTCGATAGTGGTATCGGTTAAAGTTCCTGAAAAACTCATTCAATTTGAAGGTCAAACCAAGGGAAAACTTGGAACCCCAAGCGCTGCTTTTGCCGTTGAGAATGTGATGTGCGATAAAATGCGATCTTTCCTAGATGAAAACAAGACATATGCCACCAAGATTATGGCAAAAATTTTAAACGCTCAGAAAACGCGACTTGCCGCGAGAACCGTGCGCGATGAAATGCGCGGCAAAGGAACCAAAAACAGTGAAAAAACCACCTTGCTTTTATCGGGTAAACTGGTGCCACCACAATCGAAAGATTATCGCCATTGCGAACTATTCATCGTCGAAGGGGATTCCGCCGGCGGTTCGGCTAAAAAGTGCCGCGATCGGCGCTATCAAGGACTTTTGCCACTTCGCGGCAAACCAAAAAATATCTCCAACGAAGCTGAAGATGCGTTTATGAAAAACGAAGAATTGTCGACTTTAGCGTATACGATCGGGACCGGCGTCGATAAAAATTTCAATATCAAAGATTTGCATTACGATAAAATTATCATTATGACCGATGCTGATACCGATGGCGCTCACATTCAAAACTTGCTCATTAATTTCTTCTTTCTGAAGATGCTTCCGTTAATTGAAACGGGACATATATATATTGCTTGTCCGCCGTTATATCGAGTTTCTAAAATGGTCGGCAAAAAGACGATCGAAGAGTTTGTTTGGACCGACGATGAATTGGCGGCAGCCAAAAAGAAAATCGGCGCCAATGCCGTCGTTTCGCGTTACAAAGGATTAGGTGAAATGGATGCCGATCAATTGTGGCGGACGACGATGGATCCTAAAACCCGCAAATTGATTCGCGTTTCGATTCCCGATTTTGAATCAGCCCGCAGCAAAGTCAATCTTTTCATGGGCAAAGATGCGGCTCCGCGTTCAAGATGGATCAATGAAAACGTCGATTTTTCAAATAAAGATGATAATTTCAAATTGGAGGTAAACATCGATGAGCAGTAAAGCAAAAAAGAGTGAACAACCATCATTCACCGAAAATATTTTCGTCTCTACCATCGATGACGTTTTATCACAAGGATTTGGACGTTATTCTAAATACGTTCTTCAAGAAAGAGCGGTACCTGATGTCCGCGATGGTCTAAAACCAGTTCAAAGAAGAATATTGTATACGATGTATCTTGAAGGAAATACATCAAATAAACCGACTCGTAAATGTGCGCGAACCGTCGGTCAAGTCATCGGGCGTTTTCATCCTCACGGCGATACGTCTGTCTATGAAGCGATGGTTCGTCTATCGCAAGATTGGAAAATGCGTATTCCTTTGATTGACTTTCAAGGAAATAATGGTTCTATCGACGGCGATTCGGCTGCGGCTTATCGTTATACCGAGGCGCGTTTAAGTGAAATCTCCGACAAATTAGTGCTTGATTTAAACAAAAACACCGTCGATATGGAACTCAATTTCGACGATCAAGAGTTAGAACCGGTCGTATTGCCGGCTCGTTTTCCTAATTTATTAGTCAATGGTTCTTCAGGTGTGGCTGTCGGTGCCTCGACGGATATTCCCCCACACAACCTTAGTGAGGTCGTCAAGGCCATAAATTATCGAATCAAACATCCGGATTGTCGTATCGAAGATCTTTTGAAATTTATTAAAGGCCCCGATTTTCCAACCGGTGGCGTCATTTTAAATCAAAGTGACTTTTTAAATATGTACAAAAGCGGCAAAGGCCTCATCAAATTGATGTCCAAAGCCGAAGTGATCGAAGACAAGAATATCAACCAAATCATCATCACTGAAATTCCTTATGGACGCGATAAATCCGATTTGGTGTCCTCGATCGATAAATTTCGCTTTGCCAATAATTTAGACGCTATCATCGAAGTTCGCGATGAGACGGGGCAAGATGGTTTAAGAATCGCAATTGATGTCAAAAAAGAGGCTGATCCTTACAATTTGTTGCGGTTTATTAAAAGCAAAGGCGTCTTATCGACCACGATTAAATATAATATGCTCGTCATCGATCACAATCGTCCGCGGACTTTAAACCTCGCGGAAGTGATCGATTGCTACGTCGAACACCAAATCGACGTCATTACCCGACGTTCCAAATACGACCTTGATAAAATGTCGACGCGAGTTCATATCGTCGAAGGGTTAATCAAGGCGATTTCGATTCTCGATCAAGTGATAGAATTGATTCGTAAGAGCAAAGATAAAGCCGATGCCAAAGAAGGTTTGATTCATAAATTTGATTTTACTCCCGAACAAGCTGAAGCTTTATTGATGTTGCAACTTTATCGGTTATCGAATACCGATGTGACAACTCTTATTGAGGAAGCCAAAAATTTGCATGCGTCGATCGATGATTTAAACGATCTTTTAAACAATCCGACGCGAATGGACAATTTAATTATCGACGATTTGACAAAGATCGCCGAATCTTACAAAGATCCACGGCGCACCAGCTTTGAAGAATTGACCTCGGAGGATACTTCAATTGATCACCGAGCCTTGGTCTTAAAAGAAGAGACAGTTATCGTTTTTACGCGCAACGGATATTTCAAGCGATGCCAAATGCGTTCTTATAACGCGGTGAGCGACCAATTGCCGGGCATCAAAGACGGAGATGTGATTGTCGGTAGCGTCAAATGCTTTACAACCGATTATCTCCTTGCTTTCACTTCGCTTGGAAATTATCTTTTAATCCCGGTTTACAAACTTTTCGACAATAAATGGAAAGAAGAGGGTAAACACATCAATGAGATTTCCTCTTTAGCTAATCAGGAAAAGATCGTCGGTGGTTTTGTTGTAAGCGAATTTATCGATGGCATCAATGTGGTGATGCTTTCAAAAAACAATCAAATCAAACGTTCTTCACTCAAAGAATTCGAAGGAACGCGGATTTCTAAGCCGGTCCGTTGCTTTAAACTCGCCCAAGACGATGAAATGGTCGCGGTGGTATCCACTTCCGGTAACAGCGATATATTAGTGCTAAATGCCGCCGGAACCGGCAGTTTCTTCAATGAGAATGAAATTCCTAAAGTCTCGCTTAAAGCTGGTGGGGTGAAGGCAATGAATCTAGGCAAAGATCAAGCTCCTTTAGCGGCTTTAATCGCATATTTACCAGAAGAGCGCTCTAAGTTGATGATCATCACCGATCGTCATGGTGCTAGAATCGTCGATCAATCTTCGATGGTACGCACCATTAGACCTGGCACTAAACAGGTGCTCTTTAAAACTTTCAACAGCGATCCGCAATCGGCGATTTATGCGACCAAGTGGTCTAAAAATCAAGAATCCAAGAGTTTAAGCGTCGTTCTTGACAACAATGTGGTCGTCAATCTTAATCTTGAAGAGTTGAAGCCACAACCTTTAGGCGGTTATTTAAAGACCAATCTTCAACTCGATGAAAAGAATCCGCTTGTCGGGGTTCATAATTTCAAAGTCGATATCATCGACGAAAACACCAAGCCGTTAACGCCAGCAAGCGTCAAAAAAGTTAAAGAAGTAAAGCCTCAGGAAGAAGATTTTGAGCAAATAAGACTTTTTGATTTTGTCGACGATGACGATTAATGAGTGTCTTGATGTTTCTTAAATTCTTGCAACAATTTGACTAAAGCGCGCTTTTCAATACGCGATACGTACGAACGGGAGATGTGATATTTTTTCGCAATCTCCTTTTGTGTATGTTCTTCAAATCCTTGTAATCCATAACGAAGCGAGATGATTTCTAGTTCCCGATCATCGAGAACATCGATATATTGATTCAGTGAATCAAGCATGTGACGATGATCTAACTCTTCGTTAATCGGCGTCTCGTTTGAAGGAATGACATCCATCAAAGTGATTTCACTGCCATCTTTATCGGTGCCGATCGCTTCGAAAAACGAGACATCTTTAGAACGTTTTTTGCCGTTTCTTAGCGTCATCAAAATTTCGTTTTCGATGCATTTTGCGGCATAGGTCGCCAATTTTACTTTTTTATCGAGCGAATAAGTGTCGATCGCTTTGATTAAACCGATGGTTCCAATCGAAATCAAATCGTCGCTGTCTTCATCGGTTTTATCGTATTTTTTGGCGATGTGTGCCACTAAACGGAGATTGTGCGAGATCAATTTGTCGCGCGCTTCATCGTGGGTTCTTTCGTCGAATAATTCGTTGATGCAACGTTCTTCTTCGCTTTCAGAAAGTTTTAACGGAAAGATGCCGTTGCGTAAAAAACCGACTAAAAAACGGAGATTGAAAATTCCAAGTAAATCGAAAAACATAATATCACCCAGTTAAATTTTAGGAATAAGACGTGAAAGATATGTCATAAATCGACACTTTTAATAGTTATTTGACATCTAAATATCATCAATTATCTTTAAATTATCAACAATTTATACTATGATATGTAAAGAGGTAAATTATGGCACGATTACTACCGGATTACTACGCTAAATCGATCTTCGATGTCCCGATGTCGTTTTACAAAGAACAAGGAATCACTCACGTGATTTCCGATCTTGATAACACTCTCGACGCTTTCGATGTTTTACTTCCTTCCAAAAGAGTGGTAGAATTAGCAAAAAAGTTTTCCGACCATGGTATTACTCTTATCATAATTACCAATAATACGGAAAAGAGAGTAAAAGATTATGCGACAGCTTTAAATGTCGCTTATCTTTACTCGGCACGAAAACCTTTTCCCAAAAAGATCATCCGCTTTTTAAACAAGAATGAAATCGATAGATCGAAGCTTTTGCTTGTTGGCGACCAGCTGATGACGGATGTCAAATGCGCCAAAAAGGGAAATTTCAAGGTGATGCTTACCGAACCAATTGTAAAAAAGGACCAGTGGACGACAAAATTTAATCGTCTTTTTGACCGCCCGATACGAAAAAGATATTTAAAACGAGGACTATTACAAAAATTGGAGGTGCCTTATGGAAAACGATAACATGATGAAATTGCATTGCTATGGCTGCGGTGCGGAATTACAAAATACTGCGCCTGATCAAACCGGATATATTCCTAAAGCCGATATGCATTCGGGAGATCTTTTGCTTTGTCAAAGATGTTATCGATTGCAACATTACGGGGTGCAACGCGAAGTGGCGACCTATAATGGTGAATTTAAAAAGATTCTTGCTCACGCCAAAAAGAGTAAAAGTCTAATTGTATACGTCATCGATCTTTTCGCTTTTTCTTCTTCGATAGTGAGTGAGATCCACGAATTGATCAAAGACAACAAAGTGTTAATTATCGCCAATAAACGCGATGTTTTACCGCGTGAAATCAACGATGAAAAATTAAAACAGCACGTTAAAGCGCGCCTTCTAGAAACCGGGCTTGACGTTAAGGATATTATCATCGCTTCGGCACATAAAAATTATAATATTGATGAATTTATGCAATATATCGATGATTTTAAAGACGGACGCGACGTTTATGTAGTCGGTGCTTCCTCGGTAGGGAAATCGTCGATCATCAATTCGTTTTTGAAAGTCTATAAAAACGAAACCAAAAATGTGATCACCACTTCACCATATCCGGGAACGACTTTAGATGTGATTAAAATACCATTGAACAATAAGAGTTACATCTACGATACGCCAGGCATTATCGTCGATAAATCGATATATTCCCATATCGAAAACAAGATTTTGAAATATATCGCTCCGCGTCGTGAAATCAAACCGCGGACCTTTCAAATAAACGACAATCAATCGATTTTTATCGGTGGCCTCGCGCGCTTGGATTTCTTAAAAGGACATCGAAGCGGCGTTACTTTCTATATTTCCAATGAAATTGATTTGCATAGGACAAAACTCGAACGCGCCGATCAAATTTTCGATTCGGTAATCGCCAATCATAAAATCAAACCGACTTCTTTGATGATTACCGGCGTTGAAAGTCTTGAAGCGCATACCGTCGATTTGCCATATCAAGACGTCGACATCATCATCAGCGGTCTTTGCACGATCAAGATCAACGGAAAAGGGCAAAAATTTCGAATTATGGCCCCGCGCGGCGTCGAAGTGATGGTCGCCGAAAGTAAGATTTAGGGATTAGTATTATGCTCAGTAAAAAACAATTAGCCCAACTTCGTTCATTAGCCCAAACCACTAAGGCAATGTACAATGTTGGCAAAAACGAAATCAACGAAAATGTGCTCTCGATGCTCGATAAAGCGCTCACTAAGCACGAGTTGATTAAAATCAGCGTCAATAAAGCGATGAGCGATGAAAAAGAGGAATTCGCCCGTGAATTATCGACGCTTCTTCACGCGGAATTAGTGACCATAATCGGACGAGTGATCGTCTTATATCGCAAAAATTTGAAAAATCCGCGTATCGAATTGGTAATGTGAAAAAGACGATCTTTTTCGGAGGCAGTTTTGATCCGATCCACGAGGGACATCTCGCTATCGCCTACGCGGCACTTAATGAGCTTCAAGCTTATCAAGTGCTTTTTGTCTTGGCACCGCTTGCCCGGTGGAAAGATCCTGAATCGTCGGTTTTTCACCGCCTTGAGATGATGAAAATTGCCTTGAAAGATGAACCACGTTTTAAAATATCGACGATAGAACTCGCTCAAGAGGGCGAATTGCATACGATCGATACCGTCAAACAGTACCTCGAGACGGCTAAAGATGAAGAGTTGTATCTTCTTATCGGAGCTGATCAAGTCGCAAAGTTTCCGTCTTGGTATCAAAGCGAAGAATTAGCTTCGTTGGTCCACGTGATATATTCGTCACGCAATGGATATGAAATCGATGAAAAGATCGTAAATAAATATCAAATGCAAAAAATTTCTAGTCCGTTAGTCGACGTATCAAGCAGCGATATTCGAAAGTTAGAAATCAATTACATGCCAAAAGAAATTCTCGACTATATCGGAGTACATCGCCTTTATTACGTTGAAGATTTATTGAATCTAATCGGGGAAAAGCGTCTCAATCATTCCTTAAGCGTCGCATCTTTGGCTTTTGACCTAGCTAAAGCTAACGATATCGATCCCTATAAAGCCTATATCGCCGGTTTGTTGCACGATTGTGCCAAACGTTTATCGTTAGATGAACATCTGCGTCTGATTGAAAAAAAGTTTTCCAAAGAGATTTTAAAAAACGTCGAAGCGCCGCTTTATCATCAATTTTCCGGGGCCGCTCTCGCTGAAGAACATTTTAAAATCAAAGATCTGGAAATTCTTGATGCGATTGCCTATCACGCGACCGGAAAGGCCAATATGAGCCGTTTAGGACGCCTTTTATACGCCGCGGATAAGATTGAGCCGACACGCGATTTCGATTCAAGCGAGCTCATTATGGCGTGTATGCGCGATCTTGAAACAGGATTTATCGAAGTCTTGAAAGATAACATCAAGTATTTTCGGACCAAGGGCATCAAATATCAAAATTACTTAACTTTGGAATGTATCGATTATTATTTAAAGGAGTATAAAGAAAATGGAAGAAATTAAATTAAAGGCGATTTTGAAAGCAATCAGTGACAAAAAGGGTGAAGATATCAAAGTGATCGATGTCTCTAATAGATCGCCGTTTTGCCATTATTACGTGATAGCAAGCATCAACACCGCTCGTCAAGCAGACGCGATCGTATCAGCGATTGAAGAAAGCCTATCGACTTTAAAACAAGCGGTTCATCATATCGAAGGCAATAATAAATCGGATTGGATTTTAATCGATTGTAACGATATTGTAATTCACGTTTTTACCCCTGAAGAAAGGGAAAGAATCGATTTAGAAACCCTGCTTAAGGGTGAAAAGACAATCCATTACGAGGGATAAACATGAAAAGGGAGATTTACTTAATCGTCGCTGCGATGCGTGAAGAAAAGGACGCTATAATCGATAAATTAAAGCAGCAAAAGATTGCTTTATTCGAAGAAGAAGACGGAGTATCTTTCAAAAAGAACGAAAAATCATATCTAGTCATGAGAGGAAAAATCGGTAAAGTTCACACGGCATTTATGCTTGGAAAACTACACCAAAAGTACGATATCAAGCATATTTACAATACCGGAACCGCCGGAACGATCGCTCATGATGTTAAAATTCTCGACGTTGTAATCGCCACTGGAGTCGCATATCACGATGTCGATGTCACAGGATTCAATTACGCATACGGGCAATTGCCGGAATGTCCCTTGATATTTGATACGGTAGCGCCAAAATTAGAAGAAAGGAAAAGGGAGAAATATCAAATTCATTATGGTCTCATTCTAAGCGGCGATAGTTTCATTACCAAAAATAATATTACAAAGCGAATGCTTGATTCTAAAGCCCTAGCGATTGAAATGGAATCGGGTAGCGTTGCTCAATGTGCGTATATCATGAACGTTCCTTGTACCATCGTGCGTTCGATAAGCGATAAGATAGTCGAAGAGGGTAACGGAAAAACTTTCGATGATATGTTGACGCGAGCCGCAAAAAATGCCGTCGACGTTCTATTTGAAATAATTTAATAAAATCTTAATAAGGAATATCTTTATATGAAAAACAATAAAGATGTTCCTTTTATTTTGACTAATTTAGGTCATAAATGGTAAAAGACGGATTTCGACGGCGTTTTTGATTATTTCGCATAATTACCATTATGTTAACCAATTTAAAAATAAATATTTATTTCTAGGCATTTTTAAACAATTGAAATCATTAATAAAATGCAATTTAAAAGCTCTTTTAATTTATTGTGAAAGTTTTCCACATACCTTAAAAGAGCTTATTTTAACTAATTAAATACTAATTATCTACTAATCTATTACTAAATAGATTTTTCAAGATTCTTTTTTAATAAAAATATCAAACTTTCGATTGCGGCGATGATACCGATGATGATAAGACAATTTGCAATCAAATCGCTCATTTCAAAATCTCGGAACGCTTTATAGATATTGACTCCAATTCCATTCATCTTGGTATTGCCGATTACAATTTCCGCCATCACTTCGACTTTCATCGCTAAGCCGATCGACTGCACGATACCTAATGTAATATATCGTAGCGATAACGGCAAAATGATTTTAACAATCGATTTGAAACTATAAAGTCCTTCAAGCTTCAACGGATCGCGATATTCTTTTTTTATCGCTTCAGCGCCGCTTTGTGATGCTTCATACATCAATGGGAAAATCATCAAAGCCACCATGATCATCGCGGTCGTTTCATTTTTAGTATATATGATAAGAATCAGCACTACCGCGCTTGTAGGAAGGCTTCTTAGAATGGTAATGGTCGGACGCATAAAATATCGCACCGGCTCAAAAACACCGCTCAAAACGCCTAAAATGATGCCAAGAAGCGAAGATACGATTAAAGCTAGTAAAATTCTAAGCAAAGAATGGTAAAGGGCAAAGTAAGTTTCACCATCACCTAAAAGCATAATGGCCCGATAAAAGCATTGATGAGGATACGGAATGATGACTGACGAGGTCGTCAATGAAAGAAGATACCAAATGCCGCAAAAAAAGAGGAAACCTAAAAGAGAAAAAAGGACGATTTGCCCTTTTTTTTGTTTAAAAAACGCCCTTTTCTCTCTTTCCATACTGCTTATTATTCCTTTTTATTTTGAAAAATAACCATCGATAAACAGCGTTTCATCGACTTCGCCTAAATCCATTATTTCGTAATATTGTTTGATATCTGGTTCATTTTTAGCGTATCCGATTAAATTTTTACCCTCTTTTTGGGTGTAGGTAAGATCGCTATAAGAAAGACCGAGTTTTTCCGCTTGTTTGGATTGATCGCCGAAATTTTGATAATACGATTCCGCATTGGTGTAATTGGAAACTAAATAATCTAGCGTCGTTTCAATATCGTTTAATAACGCGTCGACTTTCGTAGGATTAGTGGTATAAAGATCATCGCTAATAAACAATCCCGCTTGAGGAAAGCCCTCCATTCCGGTCGTTTCATACCATTTTTCCTGAAGATTGTATTTATAATTCATTAAACTTGGATTATAGTCTTTTGAAGTGGTATTTTCCATGATTCTTGAGACGTAAGGTTCCGCTAAAAGGACGTAATCGATCTGTTTGCCTTGATACATGTGTTCATTGCTCAAAACCAAATCGTAAACCATTTCGACGCCGCTAACATAATCGATTTGTTCCGTTAATTCAGGATAAAGCTTTTTAAATATTTTATCAGGAGTTCCGCCCTCACCAAAGCTTAAAATATTGGAAGAAGCACTGATCGGGGCATCGTTATCATCATCGCCATTTAACGACATCAAAAAGAAATTTCCCTTAGTTAAAAGACGCGCTAATTTGTATTTTGCACCTTTATTTTTGATTAAATTCATGCCATTTAATGAGTCGAAAACCAATACGTCATACTCCTTATTGGGGTTTAAAAATTGAGCGCTGACTAAGGTTGGTTGATCGACCGATTCGAATTTATCGTTATCGAAATATGGATAAAAGACACCGGTAGGGGCCCCATTTGGCGCAAGAATCTTAAAATCAATATCACTGAAAGCATATTCCGATGTCGATGATTGATTTTCACTTTCAAGACTAGTGCTATTGCTTAAAACGGAGTTATTGCTACTGCTACTATTTTCATTTCCGGTAGAGCAGGCGACTAAAGGAGCGATGACTCCTAAAGTTAAAAAAGATATTAATTTTTTATTCATAATAAATCCTCAATTATACTTCCTATTTGTCCCTCTTCGGGTTTTAAGTCAAAATTTTCGATGATGGTTCTTCCAATATCGGCGAACGAATCGCGTTCTTGAAGCAGTTTACCATCGTTAATTTTTTTAGAATAAGCGATAAACGGTACTTTTTCTCGAGTATGATCGGATCCTTTAGCGGTTGGATCATTTCCGTGATCGGCCGTGATGATAAGCAAATCATCATCGCGAAGAACCTCTATAAGTTCTCCAAGGCGAATGTCGAAATCTTCAATGGCCTTTCCATAGCCAAGGGGATTGCGTCGATGGCCGTATTCGGAATCGAATTCCACGAGATTGACAAAGCATAAACCCGTAAAATCGCTGTTTTTTACAAGATCAATCGTCTTATCCATACCATCTTCGTTGGATTTGGTTTTCGTAGTTGACGTGACCCCGACACCATTAAATATATCGCCGATTTTACCGATACACGGCACATCGTAACCATGATCTTGCAACAATTGCATATAGGTGTAATGAGTCGGCGAAAGCGCGATATCGTGACGATTGGGGGTTCTTTTAAACGAATCACGATCTTTACCGATGAAGGGTCGCGCGATAATTCTTCCGACCATATATTCGGGTTTCATGCAAATTTCCCGAGCGATATTGCAATATTCGTAAAGCTGTTTAACTGGAATCACTTCTTCGTGAGCCGCGATTTGTAAGACGGAATCAGCAGAGGTATAGACGATTAACTCGCCGGTTTTTAATTGACGTTCTCCAAGTTCTTTAATGATTTCCGTTCCGCTCGCGGCGACGTTACCGATTACTTTGCGCCCGGTTTTTTGCTCTAATTCTTCAATTAATGAGGCCGGGAAACCATGTTCGGTGAAGGTTAGAAATGGTTTGGTGGTCAATACTCCCATCATTTCCCAGTGTCCAGTCATCGTATCCTTACCATTGCTAGCTTCTTTCAAGATGGCAACGTAAGAATGTGGATGCGTTACTTTCGTAGTTCCCTTAATCGGACATAAATCATATAATCCTAACGAATTTAAATTTGGCACCTTTAACCCATCGCATCGTTCGCTAATATGAAGCAAGGTATTGGCACCTTGATCGTTAAAACGCTTAGCGTCCGGCATTTCTCCGATACCAAGGCTATCCATTACTATTAGAAAAATTCGCTTAAATTTTTTCATATCAAAGTTTCCTTTCAAAGATAAATTATACGCTATTTTTTATTCATATACAAATCATAAGCATCGAGAATTCGTCTTCCGGATGTATGGAGATAAATCTGAGTGGTGGCGATATTTGAATGTCCAAGCATCGCTTGAACCGCGCGCAGTTCCGCGCCGTTTTCAAGCAGATGAGTGGCAAAACTATGACGTAAAGTATGCGGTGAGATGTTTTTATCAATCCCGGCTTTAACGGCATATTTTTTTACTTGCTTGAAAAAATATTGACGCGATAAAGGTTTCCCTTTTTGATTTAAAAAGATGTATTTGCCGTTGCGTCCGACGTTTTTGCTTCGCACTTCCAAAATATAACGATTAAGATAATCCTTAGCATAATCACCTAGAGGAACGATACGCTCTTTAGCCCCTTTCCCTTTTAATTTAATGATCCCGAGATCGATATTGACGCTGTTTTTTTCAAGCATCAGCAATTCGCTGACTCTTAATCCCGAAGCGTACATGATTTCAAGCATTGCTCGATCACGAACTCCAGCGGCAGTCTTAAGATTAGGCATTTCAAGCAGATCTTCGACTTCTTCTAACGTCAAAACACTAGGCAAATGCTTAGGAAGACGCGGTAAATCAACCATCCCGGTTTTATTGACTAGAACTCCTTCGTTTTGAAGAAAATTATAAAATAGTCTCACAGTTGAAATGCGACGTAAAATCGTTGAAATCGAGCGATTTTTGCTAGACATCGAAATGATAAAGGTTTCCACGTCTTCGTTATTAAGTTCATTGGCATATTTCTTTTTCGTCAAGGAAGCCTCAAACATTTTTAAATCGTCCATATAATTTAGGATTGTATTTTTAGCGAGTCCTTTTTCAACGATTAAATACTGATTGAAACGGTCGAAAGCATCAATCATTTCCATCATTTTTTCCATTGATTACCACCTCTTTTTAAATCGCTAGCAACCATAATTTTGGGAATTTTAAGCTTTTGATTCAATTCATTGACCAGTTGCCGCACCATCTGTTTGCTTTGATGGTCGGAAACATCAAATAATGTCGTCTGCACATAAAATTCACGCGGATCGCAAAGGTTCGATAACGTCACGCCGATAAGACGGATCGCTTGTTGGTCGTAGTTGCTTTCAAAGATCTTCAATGCATTGACGTAAATCTCTTCTTCCCCATTGAACGGATGATCAAAACTTTTCGAGCGATGAAAACTACGAAATTCCGTATCTTTATAAGTGACGCTAAGCGTGGTGCCGACCTTATTCTCTGCTTTTGCACGCTTTGAAACTTCTAAGCATTTCTTTTTAAGCAAAGCTTTGATTTCATCGTAATCATTAGTGTCAAACAAAAATGTCGAAGAACTGCCGATCGATTTTGGATCGGCTTGTTCTACAATCACTTCATCGCTACCATAGCCGTTAGCCCAATCGTGCAAGACGTCAAAAAATTTCCCGAGAAGCTTTTTGACTTCTTGAGAATCGGTATGGGCGATATCGTAAATGGTATATATTCCAAGTTTTTCGAGTCTAGGCGCTGTTTTTTTGCCGACACCATACATATCTTTGATCGGTAAAGGCCAAAGCAATTTAGGAAGATCGCGGCGGCGGAGAATGGTGATTCCCAAAGGTTTTTTCATGTCGGAAGCCATCTTTGCCAAAAATTTTGTGGGAGCAATACCAATCGAGCACGGCAATTGATATTTGGATAATAGCCCTTTTTGCAGATTTTCTAAATATTTTTTCGGCTCCATCACCTTTTTCATCGCCGCGGTCATATCGACATAGCATTCATCAATCGAAGCGACTTCGATAAAATCGCTATAATGATGAAGATACTCGAAAAATTTGGTGCTCAAATCATGATAAAATTCAAAATCCGGTTGGCAAACGATTAAGTTCGGGCAGAGCTTTTTAGCTTGATACATCGGCATTGCGGAATGAATCCCATATTTTCGCGCTTCGTATGACGCGGTTGAGACGATCCCTCTTCTTGAAGTTCCACCCACCACTAAAGGTTTGCCTTTATAAGCCGGATTTTTGATCGTTTCACAAGTGGCAAAAAAAGCATTCAAATCGATGTGCATGATAATTTTTGCCATATGAAACCACCTCTTAATGACATTTTACCATAAGTTTCATTAAGAATGTTAATAGTTAGCAAAGCGCTTAAAAAATTAATGAGTCAGTTGTTTTTTATACTGAACTTGGAGATGATCGGCAATCATCGCAATGAATTCGCTATTAGTCGGCTTGGCTTTGGTCGCCGAGATCGTATAACCGAATATTTCATCGATGGTATCGATATTTCCCCGGCTCCAAGCGACTTCAATTGCGTGTCTTATCGCCCTTTCCACTCTGGAACCGGTAGTCTTGTAGCGACGTGCAATTTCCGGATATAGAACCTTCGTCACTTGTCCGATGTATTCATGGGAATTGTACGAATAAGCAATCGCCGTTCTTAAATAGGAATAACCCTTGATATGTGCTGGGATTCCTACTTCGTGGAGCAATGACGTGATGCATCGCTCGAGATCGAATTCATGGTCGCTAGTTGTCACTACATTCAAAGAGCTGATGCGCGCGATCAAAGCATCGAGTTCGTAAGGCTTTAATAGAAAATGATGCACTCCATAAGAAGACATCATGTCGAAGATTTGCTGATTGACCAATCCGGATTGACAAATGATCATTCCGATTTTTGGATATAAGGTACGATGATCGTTAAGTTCACGTAAAACTTCAAGTCCGTCTAAAATCGGCATGACTAAATCGAGAACCAAAACATCGATTTCATGATATCCGCGCAATCTTTGCAACGCTTCTTGCCCATTGGAAGCGGTATTGATAACATACATGTCTTCGTGCATTGAAATACCTTTTACTGCTTGTGACAAAAATTCTTCGTTGTCATCGACAACAAAAACCGTCTTTTTCTTCATATAGTTATTTCTCTTTCTATTAACAATACTTCTACATATTACAAATTAATCCGTCTTTTTAAAAGTAAATTTTTCACTATTTTTCAATTTATTAAAAAAAATTTTTTTATTCGCGCGATAAAAAAAGAAATAAAATACATTTTGTATTTTCATGTCGAATATTCTTGATGCGATAGGGAAATTAGTCGAAAAAAAGGAGACTTTTTTGTCTCCTTTTTAGAAGTATTGTAAGGCATTTTGATACATATATTCCATGTAAACGCCATAACCCATTTGAATATCATCGACGATGACGTGGGTTACCGCGCCGACTAACATGTTGTTTTGAATAATCGGCGAACCCGACATTCCAGAGTAAATTCCATTTGAAATCGCCAATAGTTTAGGATCCGTGACTTTGAATGTGATTCCTTTAGTCGCTGATGTTTCCTGTTTTTTTAAGTTAGTGATCTCGATTTGATACGTTTCGACTTTACTCCCTTTTGTCACGGTTTGAATTTCCGCCTTACCTAATTTCACCTCGTCGTGAGTGGCCATTTTAATCGGTACGTATGTAGAAGGAATTTCCTCGATGCTACCGAAAATGCCAAAAGAAGTGTTGGCTTCAATGGTACCGATTGAATCCTCCAATGACACTTCAGACATCTTATCACCCGGAGCGCCGTTTTGTCCTTTGTTGATTCCGATGACATTGCCATTATAGATGGCACCGCTTTTGATTTCGACGATTTCTTTGGTGCTAGAATCAGTCACTTCGTGACCTAGGGCGCCATAAATTTTATTGATCGGATCATAAAACGACATCGTTCCGATTCCAAGTACCCGTTCTTTGACATATAATCCGGTTTTGATGTCGCCGTTGACGCTAATTAACTTCAGTTTTTTATGATCGGCCTTTCCTTTTCTAGTGATGGTTATCTGCACTTCTTGATTATCCGTGAATTCGTTAAAATGTGAGATAAAATCGTATAAATTGCTGACGCGATAGTTTTCTATCCCGATTATCATATCTCCTTCGTTGATATCGGAATGTTTGCTAGGATTATAGATCGAATTGCCGGTTTTGACATCGTAGGTTCCAGTGACGATAATTCCGTTAGTCTTCATTTCAAAGACAACATTTTCTCCACCCGGAACAAGTTCGATGGCTTCGTAAAGTTTCGGTGCTCCAAAAGCGAAGAAAAAGGCCGAGGATAAAAGTAAAACTTTCCTCATATAAGATTCTCCTTTCACCTTTATTATGCGCATAAAAAAAGTCTCCACAGTGGAAACTTTTGTTAATTCTTGAGCATTTTTCGCGCTAAATCAAGCGCAGTTTTATCGATGGTGCCGTTTGATAATAAACCGGCGATTTCTTTTACCCTTTCTTCTTCGTCAAGTGGAGTTATAAGGGTTCTTGTCGTTTGTGCGTCATTTGTTTTTACTACCCGATAATGATGTTCGGCCTTTGAAGCCACTTGGGCAAGGTGGGTGATCACTATCGCTTGCGAATGAAGGGACAATTGATGAATTTTTTCGCCGATGCAGGAAGCGACTTTACCTGAAACCCCAGTATCAATTTCGTCAAAGACGATCGTTTCCACTGGATTTAAGGCGTTGAAGACGGTCTTTAAAGCGAGATTTAAGCGGCTAGCTTCACCTAATGAAGCGGTCTCTTCAAGCGGTAAGAATCGTCCGCCTAAATTGGCTCGTAAAGTAAAGACGATCTTTTCATTGCCACTTTCAAAAAGCTCGGTTTCGCTAAAAGAAACTTTAAAAAGCGCATTGTTAAGAAGCAGATCTTCAAGTTCACGATTGACTTTTTCTTCTAGAAGCGGCGCGTATTTATGACGTATGACCTGTAACTTTAAAGCGGTATCGAGCAATTTTACTTTCTTGTCGTTCAGTTCTTTTTCAAGCTTGTTTAAATTGTAATCATAATTGGAATAAGTGTTCAAATCCTCTTCGATTTGCACTAGACGATTTAACATTTCTAAAGTTGAAGAGCCGTATTTTCGCATCAATCCTTTAAGAAAGAACAGACGATTTTTCATCTCTTCGATCTCGTAAGGGTTGAAATTGAGTTTTTCAAATGTCGCTAGAAGTTCATGATAGGCATCTTCAAGTTCAAAATAGCTTTCATCGAAGCGTTTAAGCGACGAATCGAAGGTTTCATCCTTCAATTGTCCTAAGATCTTTTTCGACGAATATAATTCATCGAAAGCTTGTTCCAAGGGCTCTTTGACAGTTTGAAATATCTCCAGTGTTTTAGAGTAAGAAGCGACGCTACGGAGCTTATCTTCAAGTTCTTCAACTTCGTTATCTTGAATTGCGGCATCTTTTAATTCTTGATATTGATATTGCAAGTATTCAAGATCGGCATCGCTCATACGCGAAGCTTTCATGGTTTGATACCGCTTTAAAGTCGTGGAATAATCCTCAAATTGTTCTTGATATTGACGATAAACCTCTTTTTCACTTTCATCAAGAAGTGACGAAAGAAAACGATCGTATATTTCAAGATGGCACGAACTATCCAAATACGAGCGATCTTTATGCTGTGAATGAATGTCGATAAGCGAATTCATCAATTCTTTGCCGAGCGATAAAGGAACGCTACGTCCGTTGAGTTTCATCGTCGTTTTCATCGAAGCATCGAGCGTTCTAGAAACGATTAAAACGTCGCTTTCAAGTTCAAAATCATATTTTTGATTAAAAGCCTCGATGATTTGAGGATTGTCGATACGGAAAGTGCCTTCGATAAAGGCTTTTTCACAACCATTACGAATTTTATCATAACTGGAGCGATTGCCACATAAAAGACCTAAAGCCTCGATGATTATCGATTTACCGGCACCCGTTTCACCGGTTAAAACATTCATCCTATTATCGAAGATGACCTCGATATCTTCGATGATCGCAAAATTTTTGATCTGTAATCGTTCTAGCATGTTTTCACCTACTTAATAATAGTGGATTTTCTTTATTGAGAAAAATATAACACTATAAATATTTCTTTATTTCACTCATCAAATAGACGTAATCGACTTTATTGTCCGCTAACTGTTCCTTAATCGAAGCTTGTTTCACAAAAGAATCGGGAACATAGTACGTGTGAATTTGTCCTTGATATCCCTCTTTTATTAAATAATCCTCAATCTCTTGAACAAAGCCGTGGCGCGTCGCCATCGAATTCATAATGAAAATGTGTTTTTTATCGAGCATCTGATGTAAAGCCTCGGTATCATAGGGCTTTAAAAACACCGCATTGTACAAAGTGACTTTTAAATTTTCTTTTTTTATTTCATCGACCAAAAGATCGACTAAAGATCCGTAAGTGATAAGTGCGATTTGGGCATCGTCTTTTGAATACGGGCACAGCCACTTACCGAATTCCAGTGAAAGATATCCATCTTCGTCATCGCCTCTAAAGTATGACCGCGGATAGCGAATGGCAAAAGGTCCGTGATATTTTTTCGATAGTTCAAAAAGCGCACGCGAAGTTTTCATGTCGCTTGGCGCCGTCAAAACGATATTCGGGGTATTGAAAATGAAGCCTTCATCGTAAAGTCCTTGATGAGTTTCCCCGTCTTCGCCGACTAATCCCGCGCGATCGATGAGCAATAACACGTCGAGATTCATGCGACAGACGTCGTGAGACAACTGATCGAAAGCCCGTTGTAAAAATGTCGAGTAAATCGAAACAATCGGTTTAATGCCGTTTAAAGCCATTCCAGCCGCCAAAGTCAAAGCGTGTTCTTCGGCAATTCCGACATCGAAACAGCGCGAAGGAAAATGATTGTAGACGTTAATTAACCCACTTCCAAGAACCATCGCAGGACAGATTAAAGTGACCCGATCGTTTTCTTCCATGTATTCTTCAACCAAAGAGCCGAAAAACGATGAATACGAAGTTTGCATCGGATGGGTGTCGATCTGTTCCCCGGTTTGGACTTTAAAGGGTTTTATGCCGTGAAAGACACCTAAGGTATCTTCTCTTGCAAACGAATAACCTTTGCCCTTTTCGGTATAGGCGTGAATAACTACGCTTTTTTCTCGCTTACACGCTTCTTCAAAAGCCGATTCCAATTTTTTAATGTTGTGACCATTGACCGGTCCGATATAATCTAATCCAAAGCGCTCGTACACACTTGAAAAATTACGCGAATGATTTTGAATCGCACCGACGGTTTTAGATACCGACATATCGTTATCGTTTAACACGATGATGATTTTATGATTTTGTTGCCCGATATCGTTTAATGCTTCTAGCGCCATCCCATTGACGATCGATGCATCACCGATTAAAGCGATAATATTATACTTTTCTTTCTTTAAATCGCGAGCAATCGCCATGCCAAGAGCCGCCGAAAGCGAAGTAGAAGAATGGCCGGCTTCAAAGACGTCATAAGGCGATTCATCGCGTTTTTGAAATCCGGAAATGCCGTTTTTCTTGCGCAAAGTGTCGAGGCGGCGACCGCTTAATAATTTATACGTGTATGATTGATGTCCAACGTCGATCAATAATTTATCGTGCGGGAAATCAAAGTATCGCATCAAAGCCATTTCAAGCTCGACTGCCCCTAAATTCGCGGATAAATGACCACCGTTTAAAGATACCACTCGGATGATTTCTTCGCGAATGCGGTATGCTAAAACGTTCAATTCATCGTAATCCATCTGTTTTAACGTTTTGATGTCAAATTGTACTTTTTTCATTCACTATTACCAATTAATTACTAATTATCTACTAATCTATTACTTATTCGTCTAAATTGCTGATTTTGCCGTCTTCAACCACTTGAACGACCTTTTTATTGACCTCATCGAGTTCTTTAGTTAACTCTTTGCCTAAAGCATTAGCCTCTTCGTATAACTTTACACTTTCCTCTAACGGAAGTTTCTTATTTTCTAAAAGATCGAGGATTTCATTTAACCTATCGAGTTTTTCTTCAAAAGACTTGTTTTCCATACCTTTACTCCTTTATCTCCTTAACTAATGCAGCGACGGTGCCGTCTTTTAGTTTAATCGTGATCGTTTCTCCAACATTAAGTTCAGCTTTCGAGGAAACGATTTGATTGTTCATATTATACACCATTCCGTACCCTTTTGATAGCAGTTTATACGGATTTAAACTTTCATTTTTCTGTATTAGAAAGCGTAGTTTTTCACTATTTTGAAGTAAAATCGTCTGAATCGCTTTTTTTAATCGTTCTTGAAGATGGGTCACCATCATATAATCAGTTTCTATATATTTTCTTATTTCTAAATAACGTGAATTGATTCGATTGTTGATATCGTCTCTAATCATCCGATAACGATTCTTAAAGTCCCGTAACACTTCTTTATTTAAGGCGTTGACGATTTCCAATTGGGCTTGTTTGATTTTACTATTGATCATCTGATACAAGTTTTTATCGATTGTCGTCAATTGTTCTTTTAAAAGATAGGCTTTTTCCGTGGCTTTTTCCGCCGCGGCGGTTGGAGTAATCGAAGAATAGTCGCACACCAAATCAAGAAGCGTCGAATTGATATCGTGACCCACGGCCGCAATCGTTGGTATTTTGATGTCGTAGACGCGACGGATCAGCGCTTCGTCGTTATAGGCGATAAGATCTTCAAATGATCCTCCGCCTCGCCCGATGATTAATAAATCAAGTGGGTATTTTTCACTTTCATCGATTGCTTTAATAATCGACTTCGGCGCTTCTTTTCCTTGTACTAAGGACGGAAAAAGATAAATTTTAGTAGCAAAACGGCGCGATATCGTGCTTATGATATCGTGTATCGCCGCGCCGCTTTTTGAAGTGATGACCCCGATGGTTTTAGGAATTAAAGGCAAAGGTTTCTTTTGACGAGAAAAAATCCCTTCTTCGAGCAATCGCTTTTTTAAAAGTTCGAGCTCCACTAGATACTTACCAAGACCATAGGCCTCCATTTCGTAGCAATTTAATTGATATTCGCCGCCACGCGTATAAAGCGTAACGCTCGCGATCACTATCACTTCATCGCCTTCTTTGGGATCAAATTTCAAACGTTGCACGTAACTATTAAACATCACGCAACGAATGCGACTCGATGAATCTTTAAGCGTAAAATAAAAGTGTCCACTTTGATGTTTGGTCAAATTGGATATTTCACCTTTTACGAAAACACGCTGAAATTCAAGATGTTCATCGAGAGCATCTTTGATTAATTGATTGATTTCTTGTACAGAAAGTAAATCTGAATCAATCATAATACTTTGTCCAAAACTGCATTTACAAGTGGACACCGGTCTCTTTCGATATATCTTTTAGCGAGATTCATCGCAATATCGATAGTTATCGCCTTTTCGACGGTCTCTCCATACTGACTTTCAGCGATTGCAACAACTAATATCGCTTTTAAAACATTATTTAAGCGATCAAATTTCCAATCTATGAGATTTTTAGAAATTAGGTCGACTATTTCGTCAATATGCAATAACGCTTTAACCGCGACTTCGCGCGAAAAAAGCGGAATTTCCTCATATGAAGTTTTGTATGTGTTTTCCAAAGAATTGACAGGATTAAAATCAAATTTGTATTCACGACAAAAAAAGTATTGATAAAGAACGATCATCAATTTTTCGTGTTCTTTGTTTCTTGTTAACACCATTTATATCACCTCACAAAACTATATTATAACTCACATATTTATAATAAACAAATCAATCGTGCAAATTAGCGTAAATTTCGGCGTTTTTGCATGTATTCTAAGATATTTTTGAGCATTATATTAATTTATTGCTTTTAATTATCTTATTTCAATTATCGTCTTTAGATATTCTTTAGCTTATCTTTTAATTGTATATTATTCATAGAAGACCTCCATAAAATTTATAACCTTATCTTTAATTCCTAGCTTTTCGGCATAGTTGGATAGTTTTACTAAATCCTTATCTCTTCTTTTTATATATTCTCTAACGCTAAACTTAACAAGTTCAAAATCCATTCTCTTTTTGGAACGGATAATATCACATATGCATCTTTCTATATCATAAACCCTAACCTTATTGCCCATAGGTGTTTTAACTTCACTGAGACCTAATTCATAAATATCATTAGATACATAAAATACTTCATGTTCTTTTAAATGTTCGTTATTATAAGTCTTTTTTATAGTTATATCATATCTGCCATTGGGTGCTTTTAATGATAAACCATAGAAATAAAGTGCTGTCATATGAGAAAAAATAGCATTGGGCATGGTTAAATTAAAGATATAATAAGGGTCATCTATTTTAGAAGAATCGATATAAATGCCATTACCAACCCTTTCTACGATACCTTTTTTCCACATAGAATTGAGATACATTCTATGAATACCACAATTGTCTAATTCTTTTGAAGTGATATATCCATTATTTTTTTCCATTATCATTTCAATAATTTCAACCTTACTTTTTCCTATAAAATCGCTTTGATACATTTTTTCCATATTATTCTCCATGACAAATCTACTTATACAATAATATTTATCAGTAGTTTTGTCAAAATTATTCAATAAAATGATAATAATTACTCAAATAATGACAGACACAAGTTTAAAAATATGACTTTAAATATAAAGTAATAAATAAAATTTTTTTATTAAGGTGCTAAATGACAATGTATTTAAAAAAAAGAATGATAAGAAACGTATCATTCTTCAATCATAAATCAATTTGGTGTTATTAATAACGATATCGGCACTGAAAGGCGCTATAATCCGTCGATTATCGTTTGTACTTAGCACTCTAAAATGCAAGATTATACCATTTTCACACTCTACTTTGCTAAGTTCACTAAGATTAGGATACAACAAGGATTGCGATAAATTATTTAGTGTTAAGTTTTGTGTGCCCTTCTGTAGCGTATATTTCTTATATCCTTCTACATTGCCACCTTTTACGAAGTCTAGATACATCTCGACTTTCATATCATCTTCTATATTAAGAGAAATAGTAATCGCATAGTCGCGGATATTTTCAATTTCTTTTGACGCATGTATAGCAATGGTATCGTAGCAATTTTTATTCGATGAGATATCGCTTAGATGTGTCGCACTATCAGCACTACTACGCGTAGAAACTAGATATACACTATCATCTGCATTCAAATTCCCCTCTATATCGGTATCAAATTTTTCATTTGCGACCGCGTCTACTATAGCAGCTACTGCTTGAGATAGATTGTAGATATTTCGCATACCCGTCTGCTCATTTGGTGTAAATGGAGCACGCATATCTTTAAATGCCTTCACCCCGTCTGCGATATATCCCGAATCATTTTCGCCGTAATACAATAAATGAGCAGTTTCATAACGGTCACCATAAAAACCCTCAATAGAAAATTTAGATAAATACGCCATAGACGACGTATAATCATCATCATTTACAAGCTTATTAAATTCATTATAATATGACTGATAAGTGGTATTATGCATTATATAGATATTTGCCGTATCCATATTGCCATCTATTTCTGTATACACATCACCCAAACTATAACAATTACCACGGTTATCTGTAATAAATTCTGAGTCAATAAGTTGACAGGTCATCATTCCACTAAGTTCAGCAATACTATAGCAATATCCACATGTATTACAAAACTCCTCATAACGCTCTTTAACGTCAGCAAAGGTTTCTTTGCTACGCTTGTCATCTTTGATTAAATTGTCACCAACAACATATTTTCTGACAAATTCCTTGATATTATCAGCAAAATCTTGTGCATAATTTCCAAGATAGAATATTTTCTCTAGCAGTGCGTTGTACTCACTATTTACTGTAGAAATATCCGCGCTATAGGACGTGCACTCATTTGGCGCGTAACCCACTACAAGCTGTGCGATGACTAGTTTCATTCTCTCTTGTGCTGTGCCATCCGCAAAGTAGTCCGCCCATAGCCACTTGCGACTATCGTCTGTCGTCGTACCTATCTTTTTCTCACTTTCTAGTATCGTATAATAATTCTCGCCATACATCGAGCCATATGGGATAGTGTAGTGCGATGTGATGTAATCATTTTTCTCACTATATGTGTCACGAGCGGTACGATTATTTGCAAGGAATGCGGTAAGCACCATAGTTGACAGGTCGCACTCGTGTTGGTCGATATTGTTGTAATATTCATTCTGATAAAATACTACGCTGCCCCACTTTTGTGCAATCTCATCAAAACGTGTGACACCCGAGGACGAGATATTCTTGCCATCCTCGTCATAAAGGAAGACGTAGTACATACTGCCGTCTTGATGCACCTCGTATTTTTTACCAAGCGATGTGCCCGACTCCCAACTATTGAATATTTTACCGTCGTATTCATAGGTGTAATTATTGCCATGACCGTAGATATTGTCTAGTCGACTGATGATGCCATTTGCAATGCTTCCTATCTGTCGATCGAGCAAATATTCAAAAGAACGATAGGTACCATCAAAATCCACGAAGGTTTGTTCACTGATACGGCGTACTACAGTTGCCGATACTTCATCGGTAAAATAATTCTCGGCATAATGCGATGTAGCGCTGCTACTGTCGCTTGAATGCGGTTCAAAACTAGAATTATCAGTTAATACACCGCTAGTTGGGTCATCGTTTATTCCGCTACAACCGACCAATGTTGCAAGCACCATGATCGTCAAAAGATTTAAAGTCGTTTTTTTCATCACTAACAATTCCTTTCTACACCACAAGCGATCTATCGATGTTTTTGTACCAAGTTATTGATTTTTAAATAAAGAAACAGTGCGATAATAGACATTATAAGGACTCCAAAACGAAAAGCAAGTCCGAAAATATAATCGTATATTCCACTATTCAAATATTCAAAATCGAGATAAAAATAAGCTATGGTATCAAATATATAATAGATAATCGAAGCGATAAGTCCATATAAGCGTCCCTTAAAAGCCAAATAACCCGCAAAAGCCACGATGAGATTGATAACTAATCCGCACGCTAAAGTTAATAGATAGTTGATTTCTCCGCTAATCCCGTTATTCGCGGCAAGAAGCGAAATAAAACCGATCGGCGAAAAAGCGATGGTGTACGAGCGTGGCCCATTGATAAAAACAAAAAATAAGGCGACAGTCGACAAAATAGCTCCCCACATCGGGAGCCGAGCAAAACGTTTATATCGCGTATATTTGAGTTTGATTTCTTCCTTTAACGAATGGATTTTATCCATTATTGAACACCCATAACTTTGATATCCACCGAAAATGGAACCATTTCAATCATTTGGGTAAAAGCGGAGGCGACTTCTTCTTGAATCTGAGTGCATACGTCATTGACATTGACGTTGCTACCGACGCAGATTTCGATTTTAACCATCACTTTTCCGTTTCGGATTTCACAATGAACGGGTTTGTGGAAAGTAAAGAAAAATTTATCGGAATTCGGTTTGATTTTAACCCCTTGTATTCTATTGGTGACATCGGTGGCAATCTGATCGAAAACGACTCTTGAAATGCCTAAAGCCCCGCGATTATTATAGTTTTGAATATAAACATATTCAGCCATAACGTACCTCCTATAATACTCTTTTATTTAAGGCGATAAATGACCGAAGAATTCGGTTTTAAAGCCATTTGATCGAGATCTAAGCAACAATGTTCGCAACCATTGATTGCTAAGATTTCTTTGACGTCTTGAAGTTTATAATCGACGGAAGAAAGATTGATCACTACGCGGATCGTCCCTCTTCTATAAGCGATGATTTTACTGGCATCATCGCAAATTTCAAGTTGAAAATCACGCGAGCGAAGCTCTTCATTATTGTTTCTAATGGCAATTAAACGGCGAATGTAATTTAATAGTGATTTTGGATTTTGCTCTTGTGAAGCTACCGAAGCTTCGTCATCGCCGACTGGCAAATAAAGCTCTTTAGAAGTTGAAAAACCACGTTGCGGTTCATCGCTCCATTGCATCGGTGTTCGATCTCCGGTGCGTTGGTAACCGCCGTCTTTACTCGGTAAATCGCGATGGACCATCCCGATTTCATCGCCATAGTATAAAAATGGCGTTCCGGGTAAAGTATAAAGCATCATGTAAAAGATTCTTAACGGTTTTTTATCTAAGAAAGAAGCGATACGTGGCGTATCGTGATTGCCAGAGATAAAAGCCAAATAGCCATTGTTTTGATTGGCATCGTCGATCCTTTCAAGAAGGTCTTTCTTGAAGAAAGAAAAGTCACCGCCATTTAAAACCGCTTTACCGCGCGTACTTTCAGTAGAACGAACGAGACGATGGAAACAATTGTCCCAATGATCCAAAACAAAATCGGCATCGAATCCGCAAGCTAAGGAGCGTTTGGGGTTTGACCATTCCGAAACCAAAACGGCTTCAGGATAATCTTTTTCAAAGACGTCGCGTTTAAATTCCCGCCACAACTCCATCGTTTTCGTCTTGTCATCGTCGCCTTTAACCAAGGAATCGGCCATGTCGACTCTAAAACCATCGACGCCCTTTTGTAACCAAAAGCGCATCACCGACTTCAAAAAGTTTTTCGCGGGTTCCGTTCTTTTATCGCCGAAAGGAATCTGCCATTCGGGATATTCGATTTTATTCCACCCGTAATTGAAGGCCGGTTGCGTAAAAAAGAAATTTACCATATAACAGCCGAAACGGTCATAGCGTCCGGCGATCATTCGATAGTAAGGCGGCAATTCCCAAACGTTGTTATTCCAAATAAAAAGATCGGAATATTCGTTGCGTTCGGCTTTACCACTTTCGATAAAATACTTATTTTCTTCACTAGCGTGTCCAGCCACCAAATCGATGATGATTCTGATATTGCGTTTATGGGCATCTTCAAGCAAATCTTCGAAATCTTTCATCGTTCCGAAACGTGGATCGACATCTTTAAAGTCACTCACGTCGTATCCGCCGTCTTTAAATGGTGATTTAAAGAACGGATTCAGCCATATCGCGTTAACTCCTAACGATTCAACATAATCCAATTTTTGTTGAATGCCTTTTAAATCACCGATCCCATCGCCATTAGAATCGTAAAATGAGGTCGGATATATTTCGTAAAAAATCGCATCTTTCAACCATTTAGCCATAATTATTTTTTCTCCTCTTCATCAGTAAAGTTCATATATGAGTATTCCCCGATTTCTTCATCAAATTGTAAATCGGTGCTTTGGACATTGACTGGGGCCTTTAAGTAGCGTTCGGTTTTGATTTCAACCGTGGATAAAAACGAAATAAAGGACATATCTTCGTAATTTCTTTTTTCTAAATCCTCGTCTTCGAAAAGCGAGAAAGTATTGCTTTCTTCTTCTAATAGATTTAAATCGGCTAACCAATCCTCATTTTTCTCGGTATCGAATTTAAAATTTTCATTGTCGCTTGAAGCCATTAAGGTGTTGAGATTTAATCCTTTGTCGAGAATATCAGGACTTATTCCTAAGGAAAATTTGATATAATCGCCATCACGACTGGCGCTAAAATTATATTTATCGGCAATATCTCGAGCGTTTAATTCGCCATAATCGGTCTCATCTAAAAGTCCTTGATTTGTTTTGAAAAAACTTTCAAGATACCATCCCTTAAATACCATAGCATTATTTTCATCGTGTCTAGTATCGTTATTGTTAGCTAACAAAGACCCTAACAAAAGCTTTTGAGCACTATAATTGTCAATGTCATCGTTTAATTTATAACTGCGGGCAAAAGCCGGAATAAAATTATTGGTTTCAAATAAAATCGGAGCTTCAAAGGTAAAACTTAAAGAAGGTGAAACTTCACTCAAGGCGTGAATATCAAATTTTACTACCAAGTTTTTGTCGTTATTCACGGTAAGTTTCTTTGCTTTATCATCAGTAACCAAAAAACTCGTAGTATCCCACACTTTGATGGAAGCACTATCGATTTGCGAGGTCGAATCATTGCTATAGGAACTGAATCCTAAAGCGGTGACGCCTGATATTAAAAGCAAATTGAGTTTGATCACCCTGCGCTCCTTTCTAATCTAAATATAGATTATATCTATATTTTAAATTTTGAAGGCAAGATTTGCAATCAAATATATTTAAAGTGTCGGAAATATTAAAAAAAGTTCCCCATTTTGTAATGAGAAACCTTTAAATTTAGACATCGCGAATTGAAAGACTGATCTTTTTATTGGCACTATCGACACCGATCACCTTGACACGAACAATTTGACCGATATGGAGAACCTCTAAAGGATGCTTAATATAATGAGAAGCAATTTTAGAAATGTGAACTAAGCCGTCTTGATGGACGCCGATGTCGATGAAGGCGCCAAAATCCATGATATTTCTCACTGTTCCTTCAAGAATCATCCCCTCTTTAAGATCTTTGATGTCGATCACATCGTGCCTTAAGATCGCTTTCTTGTTGAGATCACGTGGATCACGACCGATTTTAGTTAATTCGGAAACGATATCTTTAAGCGTAGGAACTCCAATGTTCAATTTTGCGGCCAATTTTTCATAATCGGTGATACTTTCAAGCCGCTTTTTGCATTCTTCGGAATTTAAATCGTCGAGTGAAAGCTCCAATTCTTTCAATAATTCCAAAGCGATATTGTAGGATTCAGGATGCACGGCAGTATTATCTAAAGGATAATGTCCGCTGATACGTAAAAAGCCGGCGCATTGTTCAAAGGCCTTGTCACCGAGTTTTGGTACTTTTTTAAGTTCGTCGCGGGCTTTAAACGATCCATTATTTTCGCGATAGGCGACGATAGATTTAGCTAAACCGCTATTAATGCCTGAAACATAGCTAAGGAGCGAAGGTGAAGCGTTATTTAAATCGACACCGACCATGTTGACGCAATCTTCAACCACGCCGCCTAAAGCCTCACCGAGATGTTTTTGATTCATATCATGTTGATATTGACCAACTCCGATCGATTTCGGATCGATTTTAATTAGTTCCGCTAGTGGATCTTGAACGCGTCTTGCTAAAGAGACGGCACTTCTTAAGGAGACGTCAAATTGCGGAAATTCCTCCGTTCCTAATTTTGAAGCACTGTAGACGGAAGCACCGGCTTCATTGGTGATGATATAATCGCAATCAATTTCGTGATCGTCGATCATTTTCTTTAGAAAAGCTTCTGATTCACGGGAAGCGGTGCCGTTTCCAAGTGAAATCAAATCGACTTTATACTTAGTGACGATCTCTTTAATCACTTTTTTGGCCTCTTCGATTTTATTTTGAGGTGGAGTTGGATAGATGACTCCAGTGTAAAGAACTTTTCCGTTTGCATCGACAATCGCTAATTTACAACCCGTTCGATAAGCCGGATCAAAACCTAAAACCACTTTGTTTTTAACCGGTGGTTCCAGTAACAATTCTTTTAGATTACTCTTAAAAGTCACAATCGAACGATTCTCGGCGATTTCGGTTAAGTCGTTTCGAATTTCATTGTCGATTGAAGGTTTGATCAATCGCTTATACGCATCGCTTGCCGCTTCAAAAATGATCGGTTTAAATTGATTTTCACCCTTTAAAAGCTGATTTAAGATATAGTTAATGTTGTCATCGTCAGGTGTCGACAACGTTACTTTTAAGGCCTCGGCTTTTTCGCCACGATTGATTGCTAAAATGCGATGAGCGACGATTTTATTGATCGGTTCTTGATAATCTTGATACATCTCGAAAATCGGAGAATAATTTTTATCGTTTTTCTTGGTGCAGATTAAGCCACATGAAAAATTCACGTTACGGATGTGCTTACGATATGACGCATTGTCGGAAATCATCTCGGCGATGATATCTTTAGCTCCATTTAAAGCTTCTTCAAATGAATTCACTTCCCGCTTAGGATCGATGAACTCGTTAACATAGTCATTCAATTTTTCATAGTGTTCTTGATTTAGAATAAAAGTCGCCAAAGGTTCTAATCCACGCGCCTTAGCGATTGAAGCGCGCGTCTTTTTTTTCGGTTTATAGGGACGATATAAATCCTCTAATTCACTCATTACTAATGTTTCATCGATGGCTTTAAAGAGTTGTTCATCGTTGATGTTCTGTTCAATAAGTGAATTTACAATCGATTTTTTTCGTTCCTCAAGACCGACTAAATAACGATAACGTTCGTCAAATTGACGCAGTTTTTCATCACTTAAAGAGCCGGTCATCTCTTTACGATACCTAGCGATAAAAGGAATCGTATTTCCTTCGTTGATCAAATTGATCACAGCTTCTACACGCGACGGCTTAATCTCAAGTTCCGTCGCTAAAATATTTATTAAATTCATCTTATTCTAAGGCCTCAAATTCATTAAATGTGAAAAAATAAGTGCTAGAAGCAGTGCTTAAACGCACTTTATATACCACATCGTATTTGGAGGCCGTAAAATTCAAAATAACCCCTTGATGTGTCGTTTCACTAGCGACTTTATCGATGTTTTGTGCTCCGTCGGTTCCATATCCTAGAGACGGAAATTGGGTAGCTTCTTCGTTTTCATCGACACTACTTGGCATCATGATCAACTTCACGTTTTCAAGCCGTTCGTTTTTATAAGAAACGACTAAAGAAATCAAATAGAAGCCTTTGACTGACGATGAATTGGCATAAGTTCCTTCTACCAAAAATGGAAGAAGCGATTTTTGTGAGTTATAACTTTGCGGTGTGTTCTTTTTTAGTTCTAGAACATCATCTTGATATGTCGAAAATCCATTGCACGCGGTGCATAATATCCCGACAGAAAGAAGAGTCAGCGCTGCTTTTTTCATTATTACCTCCTTACACGCGATAGATGACCATCGCCGTATATCGCGTCGAATCATCGTTTATCGGCATATACTTGATGTCGATATACAAATGATCCTCCAATTTGCTAAGAAAAAAATTAATATTGTTTGTCAACTCGTCGATACTTGTCTCTTCGAATAATTCGACTTGAATCATGATATCACCTTTTTTGATTATAAGTATGATTCAAGCGAGATTTTGTCGATTTACTAGATGACGATGTTGACGATTTTATTTTTAATGACGATGATGCGTCGGATCGTTTGGCCTTCAAGCCGCTTTTTAATCGCTTCGCGAGCAAGAGCCGTCTGTTTGATCGTTTCTTCATCACTACCGCTACTAACTTGCATCACATCGCGAAGTTTTCCGTTGATTTGAATGGCAATTTCAATTTCGTCTTTAACTAACTTTGAAGGATCATAAGTCGGCCACGATTCAAAATCAATAATCGTCTGATGACCCAATAAAGAGTAGATCTCTTCACCGAGATGAGGCGCGATACAACTGAAAACCTTCACGAATCCTTCTAGATATGGACGATAAATCCTGTTTGCACGATAAACCTCATTGATGAAGATCATCATTTGACTAATCGCCGTATTGAATTGCAGTTTTTCATAATCATCAGTGACTTTTTTAATCGTGCTATGGTAGACATAGTCGAGTGTTCCGTCGTTTTCATCGGTAAATTTCATCAAGAAATTTTGATCGGTGAAAATTCGATAGACTCTTTCAAGAAAACGTCGCGCTCCGTCTAATCCATTATTTGACCACGGAAGCGAAGCCTCAAGCGGTCCCATAAACATCTCATAAAGACGCAACGTGTCAGCCCCATATTGTTCAACGATTTCGTTTGGATTGATGACGTTACCCCGTGATTTAGACATCTTCTCGCCGTTTTCACCGAGAATCATCCCTTGATGGAACAATTTCTTAAATGGTTCCTCACACGGAACAACCCCGATATCATAGAGAAATTTATGATAAAAACGGGCGTACAATAAGTGTAAAACGGCATGTTCGGCACCACCGACATACAAATCGACCGGCAACCAATGCTTTAAAAGTTTTTCGTCCGCGAGAGCCTTATCGTTATGTGGGTCGATGTAACGGAGATAATACCAACAAGATCCAGCCCACTGTGGCATGGTGTTAGTTTCCCTTCGCCCTTTTTGACCATCGATAGTGACATTTAACCACTCGGTAGCATTAGCTAACGGCGATTCGCCGTTAGAAGAAGGTTTAAAGTTTTCAATTCGCGGCAAAAGCAAGGGAAGTTCGTCGCTAGGAACGGCCTTTAAACTTCCGTCTTCCATATGAATTATCGGAATCGGTTCGCCCCAATAACGTTGTCTTGAAAAAAGCCAATCCCGTAGCTTATAGTTGATTTTGCGTCTTCCGACTTTCAGTTCTTCTAGACGCTTGGTGATCGCTTCTTTAGCTTCTTTAATCATGAGACCATCGGCAAAAGACGAATTGCAATGGCGGCTATCGCCTTCAAAAGCTTCAGAAGTGATATCCCCTTCAAGCACCTGTATAAATGGTAAATGATATTTTTTAGCGAAAGCGTAGTCGCGTGAATCATGCGCGGGAACCGCCATCACCGCTCCGCTTCCGTAACTTGCAAGCACGTAATCGGCAATGTAGATCGGAACTTTTTTACCATTGATCGGATTAATGCAATAAGCGCCGGTAAAGACTCCAGTTTTATCTTTGTTGAGTTCCGTTCTTTCTAAATCGGATTTCGACTCGATCGCTTTTAGATACTCTTGTATCGCTTGTTGTTGTTCTGGAGTAACAATTTTAGAAACAAGGGGATGTTCAGGTGCTAACACGCAGTACGTGCAACCGAATAAGGTATCAACGCGGGTGGTGAAAACCACAAAAGAATAGTCGCTGTCGACTACTTTAAAGTCGATTTCAACCCCTTCCGATTTTCCAATCCAGTTGCGTTGCATCTCAATCGTCGAAGACGGCCAATCGATTTTATCAAGACCGCTCAACAATTTTTCAGCGTATTTTGTAATCAAAAGAACCCATTGTTTCATCGGTTTTCGAATCACCGGGTAACCACCGCGTTCAGAACGGCCGTCGATCACCTCTTCATTGGCTAAGACCGTTCCAAGTTCCGGGCAATAATTGACCGGGATCTCTTTGATTTCGGCTAAACCATGTTTGTAAAGTTCAAGGAAAATCCATTGTGTCCACTTATAATATTCCGGATCGCAAGTGGCGATTTCCTTACTCCAATCGTACGAAAAGCCTAACATTTTGATTTGCATTCTGAAGTTATCGATATTCTTTTTGGTAAAACTTTCAGGATGATTACCGGTCTTTAAAGCATATTGTTCCGCCGGTAAACCAAACGCATCCCAACCCATCGGGTGCAAAACGTTGTAACCTTGCATCCTTTTCATGCGACAGATAACGTCAGTCGCGGTATAACCTTCAGGATGTCCGACATGTAATCCGGCACCGGAAGGATACGGAAACATATCCAAAGCGTAAAATTTGGGTTTCGACATATCGTGAACGTCACAATAATAAGTTTTGTTTTTCTCCCAATAATCTTGCCATTTCTTTTCAATTTTGATGTGATCGTAAGCCATGTATCATCGCCTCCAAAAAATAAAAAAGGTAGTCCTAAGGACGCTTATGCGCGGTACCACCTTAGTTCGAATCATTTTGATTCGCCCTCTTAGTTTGCCTTAATGCGGCATACAAGCAATGTGATGGAGTGAGTTCATCGTTTTCTTCTTAATGGTTTGCACCATCCACCATCTCTCTTCAAAGAAAAAAAGACGATTACTATTTCCTTGCTATTAGAATTATAGTAAATTCGTCTTTTTAAAGTCAATCTTTAATACTCGATTGTCACATTTCGTAAACGATATTGCACTTCCTTAATAATATCTCCGGTTTTTTCGCGATATGTTAAAGATAAACGAACGTGATGGTCACTGTCATAAGGAATTACGAAAATTCCGAATTTATCTAGCAATAGCGTAGCAAATTCCGTGGCGTTTTTAATTGATTTGCCATTGAAATTTTTTGGAATTTTGACGTAAATGTAAAAAGTTGCTTCGCTATCGAGATAGATAAAGCCTAGTTGTTTTAAAAGTGACGTAAGCATTTTTCTTCGATACGCATAATAGCTTTGATTGTCACGCAGAAACGCTAGATCTTCAAGCGCTTCTTTTCCGGCGAGCAACAGTGGTAAAAATGTTCCAGAATCGACTTGTTCTTTAAGACTTCGATATGCTTGTATTAAACTCGCATTTCCAAGAATAAAACCTAGACGCACACCTGTCATATTATGACTTTTCGATAAAGTAAATAATTCAATAGCGTAATTATCAAAAGAAATGCATTCAAATAGCGACGGAATTTTCGCATTCGTAACGTCAAGATAGGCCGCATCATTAATCAAAACAATGTCATATTTTTTACAAATTTGCCCGATTTTTTGATATTCAAAACTATCGAGTGCTCTTGAACTAGGATTATTAGGATAATTGATAAGAATAATCTTCGCGCGTTTTAAGATCTCTTTTTCGATATCGTCGATTTTAAAGCGATAATCGTTACTTTCGTTGAGCACATATGAATAAACTTCGCCTCCGCGCCTTTTGACGGCATTTTCAAAAACGTTATATCCGGGAGTGGTCACGATTACCATATCCCCTTCGCTTACAAAAAGTTCGCTTAATAACACTAACGCACTTTTAGTGCCTAAACTCGGGGCGAGATTCTCACTTTTAACATCAAGATTATGCGTTTCCTTTAAATAATGCTTTGCCGCTTCTAAAAAGCCATAATCATCGTTATCGGTGTAATGATATAGGGATTGATTAGCGACGCTTTCTTGAAGAATCGAAATACTTTTTGAAGGAATACGATGATTCGATTCGCCGATTCCAAAGTCAAGTAACGAGAGATTGCCGCGATACTCTTTTTTTAACTGCATATATTCCGTAAAACGATTTTTAATCGTTGCTTGATTTTTGTAAAGATATTTATTTAAATAGTTCATCGTTTAGCGCTCCTTGATAGATAAATTGAACCGCACCGCCTAAATAAATTAATCCGTCACTTTCATAAAGCGTTAGATCTCCGTAAGGATTTTTAATGGTCACCTGATCATCGATTAAATCGCGATTGCGTAAAAAGAAATATGCCGCGACTGAAGCACTTCCACAACTTTTTGTAAGTCCCACGCCCCGTTCATTGGTTACGATATCGAAATGATGGCGGTCGACGACTTTAATGAGACTATGATTGTATATTTCATCGTGTTTAAGATCCGCTAAATCCAAATCCTCACTAATTTTTAAACGATGAAGATTGCCATTATTCACGATGCCACTAACATTATCGCTTTCAACGATTTCCGGTTTCTTAAATGAAACAAAATATTTATCGTCTTTTTTCAATAATTTGTGTGTACCGTCAAGGGCTTTAATCGTCGTTTCATTTTGCGAATATAAAAGTATTTTAGCGGCAATTCTTAACCCGTTTCCGCAGGTGAGTGCTTCGCTACCATCATGATTGAAAATGCGGAAAAGATACGTGTTTCCGACTTTTAAAATATAGATAATACCATCACCGCCGATGATCTCTTTTTGACATAGATAAGCAATCGCGTTACGATTTCCGTATATTTCATTCAATTTATTGAAGACGATAAAATGATTGAACGAAGCTTGATATTTATAAAATGGTATCATTTGATGTTTTCACCTTGCACCAATAAATCGAAGAGGTATAGCGCATTGGAAGCCGCACCGACTAATAGATTATCGCTACTAACGAAGAAGGTTAAAGCATATGGACAATCTAAATCGCGACGAAATCTCGAAACGAAGACATCTTCACTACCTGTCGCATCTAAGGGACAACAATATTCCTCTTGATATTTGATCCCTTCGCTATTTTTTAACGTTTCCAAAGCTTTAGTTACATCGACTTCGCGTTCAAAAGTGACGTGGATGACGGACGAATGTCCGTTAGTGAGCGGAACTCTAACGGCCGTGATCGACGATTCAAGTTCTGGATCGTGAAAGATCTTTTTCAATTCATGACGAATTTTATATTCTTCACTGGTGTAACCGTCATTTTCTAGGGTTCCGATTAATGGCAAAATGTTATTGAATAGAGGGCGTTTTTTAACACAATCATCTAAGAAAAAACCACTAATAAAATCAGGCGATGCTTGCTCTTTTAAAAAGCCATCTAGCGCTTTTTTCCCCATGCCCGAGGCCGCTTGATAAGTCGCAACGATCACTTTTTCCATTTTAAAAAGATCATGTAAAGGTTTTAAAACTCTAGCGACCATAATCGTGACACAGTTTGGATTGCAATATAGTTCCCCTTTTTCAAAGCGATCTTCGTCATTGACGTGCATCGCGATCAATTTGCTTTCTTGATTTAAACGAAAGATCGAGGAATTGTCGATCACCGTGGCCCCTAATTCCATAAAACGCGCGGCATATTTAAGGCTTATGAGATCGCCTCCTGAAAAAAACGCAAAATCGTGAGAGGCGATATTTTCAAACTTCATCTCTTTAACTTGATATTCATCGCTTTTTAAACTCTCGACACCATCTTTAGAAGCGTAAATGGTGATTCTTTCAATAACGGAACTCCGTTTTTTCAATAATTTTAAAATGTGCTGTAACACTAAACTGCGACCACCGACTAACGCCACATCATATTTCTTGCTCATATTTATACCTCATCTAAAAAGTATTCAAAATCTGCTTTTTATATGATTAGCACATGAGATAACTTCGGCATAAGATAGTTTGGAGGAACCATGAAACGAATTCTTTGCTGTCCGCGAATCGAACAAAATAAAATATTCTGCAATGCTCGCTATATTGAGTTTTTCAAAGAATGTCAATGTATCTTGATGATGCCCTTGATGAGCAAAACTAGCGAACTTAAAAAGGTGCTTAATGAATACGACGCTTTGTTATTGCCTGGAGGCGGCGATTTGGACCCGTCGCTATATGGTGTAGATGATCAAAATATCGTTTTTGATCGAAATCTTGATGACTATGAAATGCGTCTTATCGATCTTTTTCTTGAAATGCAAAAACCGATTATTGGAATTTGTCGTGGAATACAAACCTTAAATGTTTACTTTAATGGCACTTTGAAAGGTCATATCGAAGGACATTTAAATACCTACCATCGGGTCATAAGTTTAGATCCCTCATTAAATTTTTTAAATAATCAAAAAATAAATTCCTATCATCATCAAAGCATAAAAAAAATTGCTCCGAATCTGATCTCCACTCTCATCAGTGACGATCACGAAATCGAAGCAATCAAGCATCGCTATTTAAAAGTTTATGGTTTCCAGTTTCATCCCGAGATGTTAGAAGGAAAATTGCGTCTTAAATTTATCAAATATCTTCGCTCACTAGTTGACTAACAGACGATAAAGTTCAAGATATTTATTCGCGGAGATTTTCCAATCAAAGCGCGCTTTTAAGGCATTTTTAGAAAGTTTTTTAAATAAAGTTTTATTTTTATAAAGATTGAAAGCCATGCCTATCGCCGATTCAAATGCCGATAATGAATAATGATAGATATAAAGTCCGTTGGCCGTATTGGGATTTAGCCCGGTGTAACCGATGACGGTATCTGCCAAACCGCCGACAGGACGAACAATCGGTAAGGCTCCGTAGCGCAAGGCGATGAGCTGTCCAATACCGCAGGGTTCAAATAACGAAGGCATCAAGAAAAAGTCACTCGCGGCATAGATAAGATGGGCTTCGTCTTCATCAAAACCGATGTGGACGTAGAGGTGTTCTGGATGTTCGTGATAAAGGAACGACAATTGATTTTCCAAATTGTATTCCCCAGTTCCAAGGACGATGACGTTGGCTCCGGTTTTAACGAGGGTCGGAATCACATCGTTGACCAATTCGATGCCTTTTTGAAAGGTCAAACGCGTGACGATTGCAAATAACGGCCTTTCTTCATCTTTTAACCCGAATTTTTTGATTATTTCCGCTTTGGCGCGTTTTTTGCCAAGCGCAAAATCGCCAAGCCCGTAATTTAAGGGCAAGAGGTGATCGCTTTTAGGATTGTAATATTTATAATCGATGCCGTTTAAAATACCGACGATATCTTTTTCGCGCATTTTAAGAATCGGTTGCAACCCATAATCGTATTTGCCATTCAAGATTTCTTTCGCGTAATTTAAAGAGACGGTCGTGATTTTATCGCACGTTACTAACGCCGCTTTCATGAAGTTTACTTCCCCATTGAAACGAACAACGCCGCTATCGAAATAATAATCGTCGAGATTTAAATAATCTCCGAGTTTCTCTTTGGCACAAATTCCTTGATAAGCGATATTGTGAATGGTGAAAACGTATTTGAATTTCTTTTTTCGCACTTCATAATCGCGCATCACTAAAGGCAACATTCCCCCGTGCCAATCGTGAATGTGAATGATATCAAAATGAAGGTTCTTATTGATGATCAAACCCTTGATTGCCATCGTAAAAAACGAGAAACGTTCGATATCGTCATCGTAACCATATAGCTTATCGCGCATAAAATACGACTCTTGATCGATAAATAGGTACGTGATTCGTTTGTACTCTAAGCGATAAACGTCGCATCTTTTCTTGCGCCATGACATTTGAACTTCAAAAGAAGCGAAAAGTTCTAACGCCTCAAACGAGATGTGTCTTAAAACTTCTTGATAAAGCGGAATAACGATCGTCACTTTTTGACGTCGTTCCACCAATTTGGAACTCAGTGAAAATAAAACATCGGCCAAGCCACCGCTTTTGGCAAATGGAAAGGCCTCGGAGGCCACCATTAAAACTTTCATTAAATTTTGTCTCCTTCTTTGATATATAACGGAATCTTTGCGTCTCCTTCCAATTTTCGCACATTTTCAATCGTCGCTTTTTTATCAATCACACAGTTTTCGATGATGGTACCGCTTTTGATCGTCGCTTCTGAAAAAACGATGCAGTTACGAACGTTGGCTCCCTTTTCGATTTTGCAAGAACGAGAAATAATGCTAGAAGTCACTTTTCCTTCGATGATCGAACCATTAGCGATATAGGAATCGCGTACTTTAGCACTCGCAGTATAATGAACCGGAGGCGAATCGTAGGTACGGGTAAAAATCGGCCAATCTTCATCTAATAGACCTAAATTATCCTTTTTAAGAAATTCAAGCGAATATTTAAAATAGTGCTCTAACGAGTTGAAATTTCGTAAATATCCTTCGTATTCGTAAGTGTCGATTTCGATTTCCGAGCAGGCGTAAGAAAGAATATCCCGCAAGGAAAAAAAGCCACTCGCCCGTTGCGCCCGATTGAATAATTCTTCCAAAAAGTCACGGGAGATGACGTATGTTTCAAGCGAAATGTGCATATTGGTGACATTTCCGAAATTTTTTTGAATCATTTTGACGCGTCTATGATGGTCGAGTATCAAACAATCACAATCGATGAAATCGTTCTTTTCACTCGGCTTGATGGTTTTATAAACCATCGTGATTTTGCTCTTATTCTTGATATGTTGATGAATCACTTTTGAAAAATCGAGACGATAGATCAAATGACACGGAGCAATCAATACGTAATCGGCATCGGCTTGATCGATGACCCACCGATTTTCAATAATGTTGTTGATGTCGTGATTATAAAGTGAATCGGCACCGCCCTTTTCGTTATACATCAAAGATAACGAACCGATTTTAGTGTTCGCATTCCACATTTTGCCAGAACCGATGTGCTTAATCAAAGAACGTGGTTTTTCTTTCACCAAAATACCGATGGTATCGATTTTGGAATTAGAAAAGTTCGATAACGGAAAATCGACGAACGCAAACCGTCCTAAAAAAGACGCACTCGCCAACGGACGTGTTTCAGTTATTCCGCGAAGTTGCGGCGAATCGTGTAAGTTTACTAGGCCTAAAAATCGTGGCATAATGATCCCTACTTTCCTATTAAAACGATCTTCTTATCGTCGGGGTTGATCTTCCGCTCTTTAATAACTTCAACACCACTTGCGATAATCGCCTTATGAATTATCGCGTCGCGACGAATGATAGCCCCAGGCATAATCACCGAATCGTAAATCTCCGCTCCCTCTTCGATAATCACATCGGTAAAGATCACGGAGTGAAAAACTTTTCCGTCACATTTGACTCCTTGATTAATGATTGAATCAGAAATCAAAGCGTGATGACCGATGTATTGCGGCAAGGAACGGGTGTCTTCTGAAAGTATTTTAAAACTATCGTCAGCGTATAATCCTAAAGGATCGCCGTCGATTAAATCCATGTTGGCGCGCCATAACGACTCGATCGTTCCAACGTCACGCCAATATCCAACATATGGAAAAGCGTACACTTTTAACTTTTGTTCGAGAATATAAGGAATGATGTTTTTACCGAAATCGTAATTATTATTGCCGCCGACTTTATTGCTGATGAGGACTTTCTTTAATATATCGTAATTGAAAATGTAAATTCCCATTGACGCGGTAAGAGAATCGCTCGCGGTCGGCTTTTCGATAAAGGCAGTAATTAAACGATTTTCATCGAATTTTAAAATCCCAAAACGCGAGACATCTTTCTTTTCGACCGTGATAGAAGCGATAGTAACATCTGCTTTCTTTTCTCGATGAAATGCCAACATCTTGGCATAGTTCATCTTGTAAATCTGGTCACCTGAAAGAATAATTACGTATTTGGGATTTATTTCATCGATAAATTCGAGATTTTGATAAATCGCATCCGCGGTGCCTTGGTACCAGCTGATACCGTCTTCATGTTGTCTAGGCGTCAACACGCCGGTTTTAGAACGGTTGCCGTCGATTCCCCAATGAGATCCGTTGCCAATATAATTGTTTAAAGAGATCGATTCGTATTGGGTTAACACCCAGACGTTATTGATCCCGGAATGAGCGCAATTTGACATCGTAAAATCGATGATGCGGTACTTTCCGCCAAAAAAGACCGCTGATTTCGCCATCTTTTTGGTTAAAGACTCTAATCTAGTACCCTTGCCACCGGCAAGAATCATCGCTACGATTTCAGTTTGCATCATTTAGTGCTCTCCAATATTCCAATTTTTAATCGAATCGATCAACATGAATACTTGTTGATGCAGTTTTTTCAAACCTTCAACTTGAGTGTCAAGTTCATTAGGACGCGGTTTCCATTTCAACGGGCGCATCAATCTTAAGCGCCACCCATCTAACATAATCACCAAGCGATTGTCATAGTAAGTGACAATCCAGTTCGATTGCACGAATTTTCCAAAAGCGAATACCGAGCTTTCAAGTCCGTTACGCAACAACTTGTAAGTTTCGCGTTCCAAAGTTGAAAACACCGCGCAATTACGCAAGAATTGGGTACTTTCATGTCCAAAGTGAAGCACCGCTTTATCGCGATATTCTTGAATACCGGGCACACCGCATTTTCGGAGTTGTATGAAGCCATTGATCGCTTGATCTAGATATGTGGTAATCAACAATCCGTAACCATTATTTTTACGAGTATAGCGAACTTGGGTCATTTCGATAACTGTGTCAGTTGAAGCGTCACTATAAGAACTGAGGTATTTAAATGAATTGTAACCTAACATTTTAGCCTCTTCTTTTTCAAAATCGTTGACGGTCGGATTATTTTTTACAAAAAGATTCAAATCGTGAAGATGCGCTTCTTCAAATAAAATTTCGAGATATCTTTTACGATATTTACGATCACTGGATCGATATTGCAAATGTCTTATAAGCCAAATCAAACCTAAAAAGACAAGTCCGACTCCAGCATAGATAAGTCCGTCATAAAGGCGTCTCTCTTTAAAGAAACGAAGATCGAGCGGTGTAGGAATAAAACTTGGCAACTCGCCAAAATTAACAAGTTGCAAAGTGTACAAAGCGAACACTACAAGAGCTCCTTCTAGTAACACAAATAAAAGAAGACTCACAAAATTTCGCCAAAATAATAATTTTCTGCGATAACGGACAACAGTACGTCCGGCAATTGAATAGTTTTTCATATGCTTTACCTCTTTTTCTATTATAACATGATGATTGAAAAAAAATAGTCTCGAACATTAAATTTCGCGATTTTTTCAAGATAAAATGACTAAGTTTTTTTGTTAAAAGAAAAAATTTAATTTAAATACAGAAATGATGAATGCTGGAAATCGATCTGATAGACGATAAGATCGCTTCCGCCACAATTTTCATGATCAAGTGTGACGGCGTTTATAGTATTGTTCCAATAGGTTTTAAAATAATAAATTAATTCTTTTAAATCGATGCAACATGAATAGATGGTGTAGACACACCCTTGATTTTGATTTTTTACCGAACCTTTCAAGGGACTTACGGCGTCAAGGACATGAAAGAATTGTGCTACCGCTTCATCGTAACTTTCGATTTGAAGACTATTACAGGTTAAAAAGCTCGCTTTGACAAACCGCGACGGCGAAGAAAAATCACCCGGAAGGCCTAATCCGCCCATCCCGTTTGAAAAAGGCATCAAATCGAGGGCTTGGCTAAATCGATTAGACGGGTATGCCGAAGTCAAATTGATATAATTGGCAATATTTTCCTGATGATAAGGAAATGGCGGATTATTGGTCATTACGTTGTACACATCATCGTAAACTTTAAGACCACTTTCAGTCGATTCGATGACTATCGATCGCTCGTTATCGGAAATCATCCAATGTAATGGCACTGTCAACACGATCTCATCGAAACTTTTATCGACCAACTGTGTTTTTTTTATGATTTCTTTGACCTCTTGAATATTCTGACATTGTCTTAGAATGAATGGGATTATCTCAAATGGCGTGATGTTGACTTTGCTAGGATAAAACGGAAAATAATGCGAATTGCTCGGAAATTCTAAAGCCGCGATACAGAGTCCCTTTTCGTTTACCGCTTCAGCGTATAACGGATAATTTTTATAGACGGTCGCCATTCCTAGAATCGCTAAATGACGATCTTCAATTTCGCAATAATTGAATTTAAACTGATAATTTCGCGGTGTAATCACGACCTTTTGCGCAAACATTTCGGCACTATCTAAAGTTCTTCCGAAAAATACTTGCTCTTTCCATTTCCACCTAATCGCCGTACACATATAATCACCTAATAATGTATGTGCATCAAAAAAAAGAATTATGATAAGAAAACGGATAAAAAAAACTTCCTTTTCAGGAAGTTTTCTATTCATCGTAGTCGTCAAATTCATGTCTCTTTTTGCGTCTCTTTTTAAAGACCAAGAACGCGATAAGAGCCAAGATAACCCACAAACAGAGATATGTGATTTCGTTGTTGATAATGTCAACGACAATTTGCGGTAAAGAAACAGATGACAATGAAGTTTTAATGAACTCGCAAATGATGGTGTTAACCACATCGATTGGATGAGTTACAAGCGTAAGACCATAAGTGACATACGGCATATATCCATCGGTTTTACCAAAGAAATCTTTTAGTGCATCTAAATGAAGCACGAAATTTAAAATCGCCAAAAGCGCGATGAAATTGAAAAGTCCTGCAATCCAACTTCTAAAGCGACATACAAAGGATGAAAAGAAAATTGGAAGCAGCATCACGCCGATGATGACTAAAGCTTGTAGAATATCAAGTGATTCAAACGGAAACACAACACCGAGAAGCATATTCATAATAATTTACCCACACTTTCATTTAGATTATATTTTCTTTTAGCAATAAATGCAAGATATAAAATATTTAAACACGGATTTCAAAGCGACCGACTTGAGAACGATTGTTATTTCTCGTCACGACCAAAGTTTCGTCGGCGATCTTCGAGATGTGTTGCACCTTATCTGGTGGTGCTGAAAGAATCACTTGAAGTCCGAATTTTTCAAGGATTGCAATTGCTTCGATAATTCTCGCGCTATCCATCTTTGAGAAAGCTTCGTCGAAGATCACAAGTCGTGTGCAATTAGAGGTGCTCTTACTACCATTGATACGATAAAGTTGCGAGAAAGATGCCAAAATCGAAATATAGAACGGAGTCTGCGTCTCGCCCCCTGAAGCTTGATTGATCATGTAAGATAACGAATTGACGCGATCGCCTTTTTTCGAAAGTAAGTCAAACAACAGATAAGAACGATAATCGGTAAATTTAGCTACATTTTGTTCCAAAACCGCATTTTGATCGCGCGAATTAGAAACATCACCGATGGCTTTAAAGAGGCTATCCATCGTCTCTTTGTACTTTTCAAGATAAGTTTCATCATTGCCACTTGTCAAAAGCAGATCGTCCATAATCATGTTGTAGTAATCGAGATATTCACTGCGTGGTTCGACGCGGAATTCATAGGTGTCTTCACCGAATTGCGAATCGCGAATCGCCTCATTTAGTTCCTCGATTCGGGCAATCGCCATATTGATCGAAGTGTTAAGTTTATGAATAAAGTGATCTTTGAATTCTTTTGAAGCCTTTTCGTAAGCGTCTTGAATCTTTTCTTGATATTCCGGAAGTTTGACGTCGCGGATGTTGATTAAATCGCGTTCGTAATCGTCATTGTTTTCGGCTTGTACATCGTAACTGAGGCGATAAGTGAGGACATAGTCGCGACGCAATTCAAACAAAGCCGCCTTCAGACTATTGATCTTATTTTGGGCTTTGATGTAAATTTCATCGTAACGTTCTCTTATCTGCGGTAATGAATCGCCAGTTTCCTCTTCGTTATGGAAAGTAACCATCGCCACATTGTTGACAAACTCTTGATCAAATTTTTCTTCTAGTTCTTTGAGCAAAGCAGAAGCAGTGTTCATTTCAAAAGGAATTTTTTCGTCATTGATATTTTGAATGGTGGCTTTTAAAGTACCCTTTTGCATTACCAATTCTTGAATCTCATTAGCGATATTTTCTAGATCGAGATTGATCCGATTGATTTTCTCGTCGAGAACCGAAATTTCTGAAGAACCCGACTCTTCAAGTTCCGCTTCGTAAGTTTTTAAGTTACGGCGTAAACCTTCAAGACTTTCAGCCTCATTTAAAGCAGCGGTGGCACTATTCAATTCGTTGTTGTTAATCACGTCTTGACCATTGACCTCTTGCAATAACGCGATCACCGTTCGATAAGTTTCGGCTAAATGTTCTTTTAAAGCCAGTTCTTCTTCGGTTTGCTTTAAACTCTCTTTTGAAATTTGGCGACCCAAAAGCGCGTATTTATAATTGCTTTCGGGAATCACAAATGAAGAGAAGTTTCGATAACCTTCACAGGTAGGAGTAATGCCACGACCTCTAGCACGAGCTTCGCTCAAATCGGCGCATTTGTAAATGCGACCCATTAAGAAGTTGGTATAATCACGAGCCCCGTCATGGTCCGTTAAAATTTCTTCAGCCAAAGAATTGCGTTCCGCGATGAAATTTTGCTCATGTAATTTTTCACTGTCGACCAGCCCGGTTCGATAATAGTGATTGCGGCGCATGATTTCTGGTAAAATTCGATTGGCCGCATCGTAATACTCCTCTTCAACGAACATATTGAGTTTTTGCGAAGAGATAAAACCTTCGATAGCATTCACCCATTTTGGTGATTTGACATCGACCAAATCGGCGTAGATGTAAACTTTGATTTTTTTGCCATAATGATTGGAAAGCGCATTTTCGAGTTGATTGCGGACTTGAACTAATTGATAATCATAAAGTTTGCCGCCGATATCGCTATTAGCTTGTTGCTGTTTGGTATAATTGATATCTTGCACCAATGTCGCAAGATCTTTCTTCAAAGAAAAAGCCAATTCGCTACAGGCGCTTTTAAAAGCGATCGTCGCATCGCGGAAATCACCGATTACCTGCGGTTCGATATTTTCTTTCGTTTGAAGCACTTGGCGCAATTTGGAGGCAGTATCCCTAACATCTTTGCAAGCAGAAAGAATCGCTTTAGAATCGATGCTTGACGTCAGTTGATCCTCTTTGAGACTTTCAAAGCAAGCTTCTACTTTATTCGCCAAATTATTAAATTCGTTGATATAGGAACCGAATTTCTTTTGAATGTCGTTGATGCTTGCTTCAAGTCGTTCGATTTTCTCTTTGGTCCGCGTTCTTGAATTTTTCAAATCGGCGGTCAATTGATAAGCTCCGTTTCCAACTTTCGAAGCGATGTATTGTTCTTTTAAAGTGTTGAGTTCTTTGCTTTGATTTTCAAGTTCTTGAACTTCGCGATCGATTTCTTGAAGACGTTCCTTTGAAGCGGTGATATCATCGCGAAGCGTCTGTATCCGATTGAGATGCATTTGATAAGTCACACGTTTAGAAATGTAACTGGCTAGATTCAATTCATCTTTTTTGCTAGCAAATTGATTGTAGACTTCTTGAATGTCTTCAAGTTTTTTGATTTTCACTTGCATAGCTTCCGCTTCAATTTCCAATTTTTTGTATTGGCGGATATTTTCCTGCATCACATCGATATTGATTTCGCTTGGAACATCACAAACATAATCGGTGATGAATTGTTCGATATTGGTGATCGGTTGAAAAGAGACTGCCTTTTTAAATAGCGAAAAATATTTATCGGACAAATTACCGAATTTCTTTTTGAGCAATTTTTGATATTGGGCGTTAGTTTCCGTAAAGATAAAACGACCATCATAATTTTCTTTGAAGAATTCTAAAAGGGTCTCATATGACATCGGAACATCGTCAATCACGAAATTGTTGCTTGGGAATTCACTATCTAAAATGAAAAATTTGTGTTCTTCGCTACCATCGTCATAGACGTCAAAGACGATACCCATCGTGAAATCACAGTCTTCATAGTCATCGTGAAACTGCATCGCGATATAAGATGAAAAGCGACCGCTTCTTAAATAAGTGACACTCCCTTTTCCATCTCCCCCGGTTTGTCCCCGCAAGTAACTTTTCAAAGTACGACCGGATTTTTCATTAGCGGCTTTGTTAAACGATCTTCCGGTAGTATCGCCAAGCAAAACCACTTGCATCGCATCGATGAGAGTCGATTTACCGGAAGCATTCTCACCGGTCAAAAAGTTAACTTTACCGAACTCCATGGTTACATTTTGAAAATAATGCCAGTTAATTAGGCGCATTTTTGTTAATAATTTCATAATGGCCTCCTAAAATTCTTCCCCTTCGAAGTTTTGAATATCTTCAAAGATTTTGTTGATTCTTTCATTGTCGATTACATAGAGAATCGATGGAAGAATATAAAATTGCAAATTGCGATCGCGATAATCGCCGGAAATTCTAGCGATAATATTGTGCTGTTCCAAAAATCGGTAAGCAGTGGCAAAAGTAACCTGGGGAACCTTCTTATCACTTCGCACTAGCGATTTGTCATTAAGAATTTTATTGACCTCAGATGCAGTAAAATATACTTCGGAGGTCGTTTGATTTTTTTCTTTTTCGCATTCATAGGCGTAACGTAAACAATAGATAATAAGCGACGTCATAAAATCGAGACGAATGCGATTATCTTGAAATTCATTGCTGATTATGATTACTCCAAGTCGAGAATCTTTTTCAACAATCCACCCCGTGTAAGCCAAATATTCGCGAATTAAATCGATGTTTCGTTCGACAAAATAATAATCGCGATTGGATTTTATAATTTTGCTATGACGATCATAGTTTTCACGGAGTAAGAATGATTTAAGCATCAATTCGTTGACGATTCGCGCAAAATCGTCACGTTCATGTTCAGATAATTTGTTGTATGTTTCTTCGAACATTCTTATTCTCCCTTCTTTCAAAAGTGTAGTTTGGCATCGAAAATTTTTCATTGACGAATTGGTCGATCGTCTTTTGATAATCGATGCTATAAAACGAATTGTAATCGTTGGATTTGACAGTACCAAGAATCAAATAGATAAAGTCATTGATGTTTTTAATATCGATTTCAGAGACCGTAACTTTATCGTTATCACCGAAAGCATCATCCATGAAATCGAGGACTTTATCGTCAGTAAACATCAAGTCTTCCTCATCGATTATCGAAGAGAAATCGTTGCTTTCGCTTTCTTCTTCGATCGTTAAAGGTGCAGTTTCAATGCGTTCACTGCGGTGAATCGGTTTTTGTAAACTATCAGCATCAAAATAACATTGACGAAAAAGCGTGACCGAATTAGTGATATCGCGAATGATCGTCGGGTATGATTGTCCTTTTTCGTGACGTTCACCGGCTTCGGTCTTGGCAACCGCGAGAAAAATCGTCTCCAGTTTTCCTTTGATCGATTTATCATTGTTATTCAAATAAATCACTTTTTCAGCGCTCGCTTTAGTGTAAGCCGCGCGAGTCTTATCAATTTCATTCATTTCTAGCGATAAACGTGAATAAGTATCGCGGATATAGTTGATTTTATCGATAATTTGATTTTGAAGTTCCTCTAGTGTTGCTTCAGGTTGCTCGACTTTAGCTTGTTCAGCAATCTTTTCTAAAACACTTGGAGTAATCATCCATCGTTTAAGGATGATATTGATCGGTTCACTATAAAGAATTATCGAATCCGTAGTCTTTAACGGGTGATATAAAGGATCCAAGACATCTTCTCGTGCAATATCAAAGTGCTGTCTTAATACATCGTTTGGTGTAAAAATCGTCGACAGTTGATTTTGAAACACGCGGATTGAATGATCTAATGTCGTCATTTGAAGCGAAAGATCTTTAGTGCGTGTCACAGCGTCATTCAATGCTTTATACATGTATTCGGGTTGTTCTTCATCGGCATTTTTCAATTCGATGTAAGTGGAATGAACGTTGCTTACGTAACGTGTCGAAGACGAATCGACGAATTCATAAATGATTTTAAGCAATGCTACCGAATAACTGGGTACCAAAACATACTCGACTCCCGTTTTAAAATCAACATCAACCACAATCCATCCGGTATCGACCAAACGTCTAAAGACTAAATTGATTTTTGATTGTAAAGTGGGTTGAAAGATGACGTCGTCATCGACATCACCCTCTACCGAAACATCGAAAGTCTCCAAATCTTTATCGACTCGCCCCTTTAAAAGATCAATGTAGTCAGATTTACGGATTTTATTGCGATATATTGTAAGACAATCATATAATGCCACTAAAGCAACACCATAGATATTCTTATTTTTAGATGACAAAATCGAGAAGAAATTCTCAGGAATTTTAGCAAATAAATTCATGTTAAACCTCCTGTAATTATCATATCAAAAAAAAAAAACTAAAGATAGTCTAAAAAGTAATTTATTTTGCAATTTTCGATAGTTATTTTAACGGCTTAATTAAAATAAAAAAATCAATTTTTAATTTGCCCACCAATAGTAGATTGATCCAATCAATATTAAAACAATTTTACTCATAAAATTAAGAAAAAAAATATTATCGACGTATAAATCACCAACGTATTAATTGTGACCACAACAAGGATATTTTCGCATATCAAAACAAAAGTTATCTTTAATGTCTTTCACAGAAAAATGACATTAAAAAAACTTACAACCATCGACGTTATATGCATTAATATGATTGTAATAAATAATGTGCTTTAAATTTCAAATCATACTTCAATATAGTTTTGCAAGAAAAAATTAAATTCGTTCTTTTAAATTAACGGCTATCAACGCTTCTTCCAATTTATCTTTAATACTTTTTATAAAACCTTCCTGCCCTAGAGAAACTATTTCATCATAAGTCCATTTATACTCAAGCAGTATTTCTGGTATGACAAGTACTGGATTTTTTTTACCCGTCAAATGCTCCTTTAGTGATAAAAAAGTTTGTTCATCAATCACTTTATCGTCATATAATTTTCGATAGAGATCTATCGCCTCTTGTGGCGTGCAAGTCTTTATCAAATTAATATTGTTTTTCCAATATGCAATATATTGATCTATAGAAGAAACAATCTTATGGTCATATGATGTATATGATTTTTTAATGTTTCTTCCTCGTTTATACTGGAGGTGTAAAGTTTCACACAAAAAATCAATATGATCCTTTGAAAGTTCCAATCCATTAATTTCGCTCATCATTGAACGCGCACTTGATTGTTTAGGACCAAAAGCTAAAGATAAACTTATTGAATCACTTTTTATTATCAGATTAACTTCTCCAAGCCATTTATAATTTACTTTGCATCTCCAAGTATTATACCTTCTTTTATCTATTGCGCCATTATGAACTTGTGAAAGAATTTTTTCTCCAAAAGGAATTGTTAATTTTTCTCTAATGCTTTCATCTGATTGACAAGCAACAATAAAATTATCCAAACCAATATATCCTAAGATGGTCAAGTATTCGACAAATTGATTAGTGGTGAACGTATCAAGTGTAAGAAACAAATCAACTATTTCGCTGTATTTTTTATAAATAACATTACTTTTGTTTTCCGTTATTAACAAACTTTTTTCAATGTGATTATTAATTTGATCGGGATTTAGATTGTGTAATTTGTTTTCTAAGGCAATAATGTATTGAGGATTTTCATCAATATAAATCAAAATCCATCCATCCGGAATCGAGCCATCTTTTTTGTTTTGTAGATAATCTTTAACTTCGTTTTCAGTTGCTTCCTTACATTCTCTTTCATCTTTTATTGTTATAGATAATTCATTGTAAATTGCTTTGTACAATTCTTTTTTGTTTTTAGTATCTTGACCACTAAATCCCCAACATTTACCCGTGGGACTAAATCCAAACATTATTCTATTATCGATAGGGAAACTTTTAATTCGATCTTCAGCTGGTTTTTTTTGAAGATAACAATCAACTTTTAAATTTCCCTCTTTCAAATCAATTGAAAACAATTTAGTAATAACTTTTCGCTTCAAATCATCAGATAAACTGTCAATCGAATTAATAAAAGCTTTTGTTATATTATTTTCCAAATGTGGTTTTCCCTCATATTGCCAAAAAATATTCAAATGTGGATCTCTAAAACTTTTATAATTTAACATTTTTTTCTCCTCTATTATTTTTGCGGGTTTTGAAGCATATTATTTTTCTAATAGATTTTTATCTAATTTCTAAAAATCATTTATCAAATACGCAATATAATAAGTACCCTTAAATTTTTTATCATTATTTTACATTTGCTTTCTATTGCATCTTTTTATTTTGCTAGAATTGCAAACAATACAATTCATTTTTTATTACCTTTGACATATGGTAAATTTGAAGTTCTAACCGCTCTTTTTACAAGTTTTGACTGTTCTGCCAAATATTTGTTTCTATCCATGGGTCTATTAAGACTATCAATAAAAGCATTTGCAAGTTTTTTAAGCATAAATAAGCTCCTTGTTCATAATTTCATCTCTAAACGCAGCAAATTTTTATTTACTTTTTATATTTTTCTATTTGCGATGTTAGATGGTTTATAAATTTATCGATAAGTGATTTAGGTTCTAATAATTTAAATTCATCCCCGTATTGATTAATCCAATAAAACAATGCAGTTTCATCGCATTTCACTTTCGCATAGAGTTTACCATCTTTCTCGAAAATTTTTGCCTTTTTACCAAACCAATCATTTATATACTGAATTGCCCAAGATTTTTCTATAAGAATTAGAGCGTCAACAACTTCATTTGCAAACAAATAAATATGTTCATTTAAATATTTACTGATATCAAAATTTTCTATTCCATTGAGCGTATTTAACGGCTTAATTGTCCATTCTTCTTCGATTTTGGTTTCTATCATATAATCAATACGAAATGTCTGCAATGGTCTATATTTTTCTCGATAGTTGCATAATAAATAATATCTTCCAAAATTATTAATCAAAAAATACGGAGACACGATATATCGATATCCATTTCTTCGTACACAAGGATTACCATTTTTGTCATAAGTCAAATACTTAAATGATATGCGCTTATTAGCTTTAATGGCATCCTCTATCAACTCAATATTATAGAAAATATCATGATTAGTTGTTCTTATAAGTTCATCACTTTTATAGATGTACGAGTAATTTTTTCTTTGATATTTACTTAAACACGAATTAACTTTCTGTGATAAATTTATAGCTTGCTTCCCTGTTATAGCCTTTGAAGAAAAAATTGCATCATTAATAAATCTCACTTCAGCAAGATCAAAGGTCCTAGAAAGCAGAGCGAAGCCACCTTTCGAACCTCTAACAATATCATAGTCAAGTTCTTCTAACAAATTCAAAGAAGAGCCTATACTTTTTCTCTCTAATTCGATTCCATATTGACGAGAAATTATACTCGCTATTTCCATTTGTGTTAAATAATGTTCTTCATCGGTAAATTCATGTAAAACCTTAAGAACTAGAAGTATTGAGCTCTTTTTATTTTGCAGCATACATTAACTCTCTTTTTTGTTTTTTAACTTAAAAAAATATTAATAAAAAATTAATGTCGCAAAAATTATTTGTTCAAGAGCATTGTTAGAAGATTTCCTTGACCAATTTTACGGCCAGAGGCATCTCTTGTGACCTTGCCATCAAATTCACCTAACTTGCGTCCACTAGCGTCTCTAATGATTTGTCTCGTTCCGTAATCTTGGATTTCACCAATTTTACGACCAGTTCTGTCTCTTAAAACTTGATTCATTTTTTACTCTCCTTTTTTTATTATTTTATCATATCAAGTGTCCGATTTTTAGTACTTGTAATACTCCTATCAGTTATATTCATTAATAAACCATCATCAACTAATGCATGCCTAAAGTAAACATAATTAAAAGCGAGGTACTTTTTCATTTTTTTACTTCCATAATTAATTAATGTCAATAAGAATGCTTTTTGTATATAAATTATAATTTATGCCAAATATAAATGGTTGTTTTAATAGTAAAAATATTAATTTATATTTTCGTGCTTCATTAAACATTTAAGTTTATGAATTTTTAAAAATATTAAATTCCGTAATAGAGGTAAAAAGTAATTTATTTTGCAATTTTCGATAGTTATTTTAATGAGGCATTTTTTGTGATAAACTCATAGTGAGAGGTCAACAAAATGAAACTTAAACCATATATAAAAATACCTTTGATTTCCAATAGTGTAATTACTTTATTTGCTTTGATTATCGTCTTTTTAATTTACTTTGACGTTCATCATATGACGATGCCAATCGAAGGTCTTATTTTCATCGGTGCGGTTCTTGTTGTCGCCATCATTTACACTATTTTATTAATCGTTAAAACTGAATACTTATTAATGGATGACACCTTTACTTACAAAGCCATCTTCAAAAGCATGACTTACGATTATAAAGATGTGATTTTTATCGCCGATCAACATGCCATTAAAGGACATCACTTGACGATTTATTTTTACGATGGTCGTTCCCTTGCATTAGTAACCGACAAAGAAAACACTCTCGGTCAAGAGTTGAAAAAAAGATGCCCTCAAACGATCGACGAAACGGAATTTCATAATCGTTATCCAGGCATCAAATTATAATTTTTTAATTAACTCTTGATCGCGAAGACGCATCTTATCAACCTCTTCGCGAATCCGTTTTTCGATTAAAGGAGCAATTTCAGTGCCGTTTTTTCCTTGATATTGAGAAGGATCAACCGGCTCTAAAAAGCGTATTTGAACTGGGAATTCCCGGTTTTTATATTTTGTATCAAAGATTCTAAATGTCCCATATATAGCAACCGGGACAATCTTTTTTTCGGTCGCTAGCGCCGGTTTTAAAGCTCCGGCTTTGAATTCGCCAAGTTCCATATTCTTATCTTTAGTACGGGTACCTTCCGGAAAAATAATCCATCGGCGATTATCGTATAATAGCGATTTTTTAATCGCCTTCATTACATTCATTTCCTGACGTAAATTATCGCGATCGATAAATTCACCATTGATGGCTTTTACGATTCTTCCAATCAGCGGATATTTTTCGATTTCCTTCTTTGCCACGAAAGTGGTCGGTTCTTTAAAAATCGCTAGGAAAACCAAAGGATCCGCGACCGATTGATGATTGGGGGTCAACAAGTAACTTTGTTCACATGGCAGATTTTCATAACCATCAATATAATATTTAACATTGAATGCTTTCAAAACTTTAGCGCAAATCTTCGACGATTTTTGGTAACGTTTCAAATACGAGAAACGTTCCGGATGTCGCGAATATCGAAAAATCCAAACATAAGAAACTAGCAATCGGGGAAGTAGCAAAATCACCGCTTTGACATACTTGAGCATAACTCCTCCTTAAAGAGATTCGATCTTACCTCCAGAACTAAGGACTAAGTTCAAACTCTCTACTATAATTATAGCGATTTTGTTCTGAGTTTCAATTCTTCCGCGAATCACGACCAAACTTTCTTCCGGCAAGGAAAAAAGGACGTTTTTTTGATCGCGAGTCCAATACATCAGCGGCAGTCGATCGCATTCAAAATGGCCTTGACTATCCTTATAGTCCCTTTCAACCGCTAAATAACGAATCGCCTCTTCGTTTTGGTCGCGTTCTTTTAAAATTCCTAGCAATGTAACTGAATTAATCATATAAAAACCTCCGCTTCTTTTATTGTAACGGAGGTCACTTAAATTGAATCTCAAGTTTCGTTTGAAGTTGTCTCAAAGTTTAGCACAGACAAGACCCATCTTCCGTCGTTGTTCACTAGATTTTCCGTCGTTTTAATAAAATAATTTCATGCAAATTGATTTAACTATAT
>CANQWG010000005.1 GCA_947627505.1 uncultured Bacilli bacterium
TAGTAAAATTATATCATATTAAAAAAACAAGGATGAAGTCCTTGTTCTTATCGATTGTTAAATCGATTTTGTTCTTTACATCATCTCATATTTTAAGATTTTTTTAGTTGTTTAATTTTTATAATTAGAGTTACGATACCATAGACAATCATCAATATCGGAAGCAAGAAAACTATAATTGAACATTGCTTGATTTCAAGAAGCGCTTGAATTAAGAAATAAAGCAATACTGTGATTGAAAAGATAAAAGGCAAGGCCATTGTGACGATGTTAATAACGCTGCGTCGCCTGGAATTCTTTATAAATACTAAAGAAAATTCTAAAATTAAGTCAATCAAAGGAATCAATAAAAAGAACACTTCCGGGCCACTAAAATATGAATAGTTGATATTGTTTGAATTATAATCTTTTACTACTGTAAATGGTATTATGGCTAGAATAAAAGTCAAAATGCATGTAATAAAGGATAGTAAAAAATTAATGGGTTTGGCGGCTTTGAGTCGATTGAAAAAGTTAATTAAATGTTCATGGATCATTTTGTTTTGTATAAAGCAACTAGCTACAAGTGAAACAAAATAAAGAATCGCATAAATCCAAGAACCAGACAAGAGATAGGGTATTAAAGGAATATAAAATAATATGATAAATAAGAAAGCGAATAAAAAGCGAATTGATTGTTTGATAAGGAATAAAGTCAATAAGGCTTTATCACTTTTAATCAAAAAACTTAATCCATCGAAACAGACAAATATCAAAGGAATTAAAAACAGTTGAATATTAATTGAAAGAATATTATTGGCAAAAATAAAATCCCACCCATCGATTAGAAGGTAAACTCTATTGCCGTCATCAAGTCTTTCAGGAATTTTAATAAAATCGATAAAGAAAATCGCAATGCACAGCAATAAAAATGTTCCGTCTATAATTAAGTGAGACAAATTAAATTTTAAAGTTTCTGATTTTTTAGAATCCTTATTAGCATTTGAGGAATCTGTTGTTTTTATTGATTTGCTTTTGTTTTTTTCACCTTTCAATATTTCATCTATAGAGACATTAAAAATAATGGATAAATTTTCTAAAGATTGAACATCCGGCAAATTTTCTCCGTTTTCCCATTTGGAGATTGCTTGAAATGATATATTAAGCAAATCACCTAATTCTGCTTGTGTAAGACCTTTTTCCTTTCGCAGTTCTTGAATAATGGAAGCTATTTTTGTTCTGTCCATAATGTTGACCTCCTAGTAATATGTTAATAGTATGAATGGAAAAAGGCGATAACTAGGTTCTTGAGATAATTCTAGTATAAATAGAATTTAAGATTTTTTTGAAAATTTCTGCCCTTTATTTATTGCTTCTTGTTCCCATTTTGCAATTTCATCGGTTTCTAATTCTTTCAATAAGGTCAAATCACTTTTTGAAAGAATATAATTTGAAAAGAGATCAGGTCGCAAGCTTTTTGTCAATCGTAAAGATTGTTTCTTTCTCCATTTATTTATAGCTTTGTGATTTCCACAAAATAAAATATCAGGAATAGTCTTTCCTTCGAAATCGTAAGGGAAAGTATATTGAGGATATTCCAATAAACCTTCTGTAAATGATTCATCCTCTATTGATTCTTTAGCGATCGCACCATCTAAAAGTCTAATTATTGCGTCGCACATTGCCATTGTTGGAATCTCACCACCGGTCATAATAAAATCACCTAAAGAGTAAAAATCAGTCACATAATCATTAACCCGTTCATCGATTCCTTCATAATGACCTGCGAGAAAGATTAAGTGTGCTTCATGGGATAAGTTTATGGCATCTTGCTGTTTAAAAAGTTTTCCCCGTGGAGTTGTAAGAATTACTTTTGACTTTTCGTTTCGACACGATTTTAAAGCATCGACAATCGGTTGACATTGCATGATTAATCCGGCACCTCCACCGGTTGGATAATTGTCAACACGATGATGAGGATCTTTAGTATAATCACGAATATTAATCAGTTCGATTTCAAATATTTCTTTGCTTAAGGCACGTTTAATAATAGAAGTATTTAAAAAAGATTCAAAAAATTCGGGGAAAAGAGTAAGTATTGTGATTTTCATTCTATCATCCCTTTAATTAAGTGAACACTGAGTCTTTTATTTTCAAGATCGACATTTTCAATAAATGCTTCTACGAATGGCAAAAGTAAATCTTTACCATTACTAAGCTCGATTCTTAATGTTTTTGACGCACTATATTCTTCAATGTCTTTTACATGCCCAATCAGTTTATCTTTTTCGTATACATTTAAACCGATGAGATCTTGATAGTAAAAATAGCCCTCTTCCAATGGTGGCAATTTATCGCGATCTGCTTGAATTAACCAACCTATAAAAGGAGTGATAGCTTCAAGAGTCGAAAATTCTTTAAATGATACATAATCGAAGCCTTTATTTGAAGAATATTGGTTCACGGTAACTTCAATTCTTTGATTGGTCTTTTCGTTATACAAACTTAAAACATTTCCTTTTTTATAACGGATAGAAGCAAATTCGGTAGTTGAGTATACTTTGATCGTTCCGTCTAATCCACGAGGTTTTAATATTTTTCCTAAGGTTAAATAAGTCATTATCTTTCACCGCTTTTATTATAAAAAAAAGATGTAGTTGTTTGCTACATCTTTAATTTAAATAAGTTAAGTCGTCTTTGCCAAATATTCATTACCGGATATCTTTCAGTAATAGAATATTGTGTTTCCATTATCGCGAATTTGATCTTAATTATATCGAATCGGTTTCTTCGCCAAAAGATTCAAATTTAAGATGAACACGTTGATGATTATCTTTTGCGGCGATTGAAATCACTTCGCGCAAAGCGTCGGCAGTGATACCATGACGTCCGATTAAACGACCGGTATCTTCTGCTTCACAACAAATGACAAAAGTTAAATCTTTGTCGGATTCACTCGGCATCTGACGGATCATAACCGCTTCGGAGTTACTGACTATAGGGTCAATAAACTTACGGATGATGCTGATATAATCCATTAATTTATTCTCCTTTTTTGGACTTTACTTTGCTACTTGCAAATTCAGCGATAATGCCTTGTTTTGAAAGTAGGGATTTAACAGTTTCCGAAGGAAGAGCGCCATTGTTTAACCATTTTAAGATTTTTTCTCGGTCTAAAACACAAGCCTTTTCTCCTTCAAGATTTGGATCATAAAAACCAACTTGCTCAATAATTCTTCCATCACGAGCAAAGCGGGAATCGCTGACTACGATACGATAAGTTGGATCCTTATGACGTCCGGTTCTTGTTAATCTAATTTTAACCATAATATTTTTCTCCTTTGAACAAGGTTATATTACAGACAAAAAAAGGTGATGTCAAGTCTTTTAACTTAACATATTAAAATACTAGATAAATGTTATTAAGTGATAAAAAGTTATAAATTTTAAACTATACTTGAATTAAGAATGATTATTTGATATGCTAATTTAGCGTTTCAAATGAAATAGCCTCGATGGTCCGCTGTCAAGTCACGTGATAAGAACATCGCGAACAAAAGGAGTGTGTTAAAATGAACAACAATTTAGTTGCGGAGATCACAAAGTCTCAAATCAGAAACGATTTACCGAAATTTAACACCGGAGATACTATTAAAGTATCCGTCAAAATTATTGAAGGAGATAAATCTAGAATCCAAGTTTTCCAAGGTATTTGTGTCGCTCATCGTGGCTCAGGTGTTGGGGAAACTTTCATTGTTAGAAAATTTTCTTCAGGTGTTGGAGTAGAAAGAACGTTCCCACTTAATTCACCGTCAATTGCAAGCATTGAAGTTGTTAAACGCGGTAAAGTAAGACGTAAAAAGATCTTCTACATTCGTGAAAGATCAGGTAAATCTGCTAGAATTAAAGAAGTTTTGTAAAGTGACAAAAGGTATTCCCACGGAATACCTTTTTTATATGCAATAAGCATTTCATTTACCTACAGGAAAAAAATTAATTTTTTTGAATGTAGCGAGCAATCTAAGCCGAAAATTAATTTTGTAAAGAGCTTATATCTATCTTGTTAAATACCTTTTTAAAATATCAACAAATATTTTATAAATATAGTTAGTTTTAAATTTCTCATTTCTATTAAAAAAGGCACTTTTATTATAAATTGTAATTTTATTTTTGTTTGAAATAGTTTTTTTATTTGCTGCACTTACTTTTATAATTAACATTATTTATTTCTATCTTTTTATCCAATGTTCCTAAAATGTTAGTTATGTTGCTTAAGTTTTATATCCGATAATACTCGTTATCGGAGACAGATTGTAAAAAGTATATGAAATTTCATAATTATACTTTTGGAAAGAAAGGTGAAAACTTAAAGTAGTTTAATGAAATTTTAAATCAACTTTTTACTGATTTTGTCGACGAAAATTAATAGTTTATTTAACTAAATATAAACTACATAATGGCAAGAAAGTATTTTGTAATAAAAAAAACATTCTAAAAAAACTATGAATTTGTGATATAAATTTTGTAAAAAAGCGAATAAAAGTTTTATTAAAGAACAATTGTTCGCACAAAAGAACACTAAATTTTATGTATTATAAATTATAATATAAACAACAAAGAGAGGGTTGGCATAATGGAATTTTCTGATAAATTAAAAGAATTAAGAAAAAATAAAGCTATCACACAAGAAGAATTAGCTAATAATGTTTTTGTATCACGTTCTGTTATTGCTAAATATGAAAGTGGGAATGCATTTCCGACAAAAGAAAATGCAGAAAAATTAGCTGTTTTTTTCAATGTAAAACTTAGTTATTTGATTGATGAAGAAGAACATGTCAAAATGACATTAGCAGAGATAAAAACAAGAAAAACAATATCATATATCATTTCGATTATAGGAATATTAATAAATTCATTTTATTTAATTATATGTTGGATTCCTATATTTTCTAAATTAGTTTATATTTATCCAATTCCTGAAGGCGCAAATAGGCCAATGACCCAATATGATTATAATAGTATTATTAGTGCAACATTGAGTAATAATAACCCATTAGGAATTATTGTACTTATATTATGCATAATTGATTTGATATTATTTATTATTTTTTTGATTACAACTAAGCATAAAAGAATTTCTTTAATTTTAGAATTTTTATCGATTGTTATATTGATTATTAATATTTTTCTAATCATTTTAACTTTTATTTTTTCTGCATCATATGCACTATAATTTATGATTATACATAAAGAAAGGTATGATATTTAAAATGAGTAAAAAATTACTATTATTCTCTTTATTACTTCTGTGTTCTTGTAGTATCAATAGTAGAAATGGCAATAGTATAATTGGCACAAATGATGCAAAAATAATGGGTATTAATTGTGAATTGTCATCAAAAGAAATGGATATGGAATTTCTTGTACATGATATTATTGAGCCAACAAATGCAAATATATATACTTTAAACATAAATACGCATTATACTATTTACATACACTTTGAAATTGGAGGTGGTAGTATACCACCTTCAATCCCAGTAGATAATTTACACATAGATTATAACGAAGAAGCGTTAAATATTGAAAGAATTAAAACTGATTACGAGGATGATAAATTTTTAAATTACATTACTTTCTATGATTTACTTATATGTGATCAGATAGAGTTGAGTCCAATTGTTTTTTCAATTAATGATGTTTCCTCATCCATAATATTAAGTACTTACTAGCTATTTATTTTTCTGTGTCTGATAAGACTAGTTATCGGAGTTCAAATTATAACACTATAAAAAAAGTTAATACAATTTTTTATTTGATAATTGGGGGGGAGGGGGGGAGGAGATACCAATGTATTAAATTAAAATTGAAGACTACACACTTATTTTAGTAATCATATAATTAGTGACATTTCTTTATTAAAAATAAAATACATGTTTTAAAATTTAGTTTTATTTCAATATACAAGGAGGAATTATCTTGAAAAAAACACTCGCTTTCTTGTTGTTCATACTGCTTCTTTGTAGTTGTAATATTGAAAAATATCCACTTAAGCCCGGAATATATGAATCTAAAGAAGTAACTGTAAATGATTATTTTTCCAAAGCCAAATACATGATAAGCGAAATAGATGAGCAAACATTTATTTCTGCAAATTTAATAAATGTTATTAAGGATGGAGGAACTTCTGGAAAAAAGCAAAAATATTATAGTTTTAATTTGTTTTTTTTCATAGATAGTATAGATGATTATCTTAACATTGAGACAAGAAATTTTGATTTCAAAAAAGATAGTTCATCTGTATATACAGCAACAATCGAATATTATTCTGATGAGTTTTCAATATCCAAATCAGTCGTATTCGATAGTCATCTGAATACGATGTTTTGGCAAGAAGAGAAAAACAACACTACATTTGAAATGCATTTAGTTTTTGAAATTATGCGTTAAGTAAGGAGAAAAGCAATGAAAAAATAACTATATTTCTATTGAAATTAAATTTATCTGTTGTATCAAATTTAGAAATTAAAAATACGAATAAAAGTATAAATAGAGAAATATCCATGAAAATTATTTAGTTTTTAACACTCAACACACTAATCCAAAAAGACTAAAAAATTATATCAATATGAAAGTTGTATGGGTTTAGTGGATAAATAGTTGTTAATTCTTATATAAGAACTGCTAATATGAATTAAATGCCGAAACCAATTAAGACATAAGATTTTTTATCAGAATAAAAAGAATATTCAAAATAAAGAGGAGATTATAGTGAAAATAGGTAGGCTATTAATAATTGGAATCGTTTCATGCTTACTTTTTTCTTATGCTTATAATGGAGAAAAATCTGAGAACATCGAAATTGGAATTAATGGAAGAGATGATGAATTCTTTCATATGATTAGAACTTCCTGTCTAGCAGAAAAAAAGCAAAATAAAAATAATATTGAAATTAATGTAAGAGTAGGGCATTATGAATATTTTGCTAATGATTGGAATTCTAATAAATTTGGAACAAATTTAGGGTACGGATCATTTTCAGTCTTAAGAGACATACGCAATATCGATGGAACAGTGATTAATCGTTCGTACTATATTATTGAAGACTTTTTATCCAGTAATTATGACTTCAAAAGATTTGATGATTCAGATGTAAATAAATATAGTGTTAATTTTAATTATTCTTTTGTCGATAAAGTCGATAAAATGGATATTGCCACAATGGAAATTGGCGCTATTGTCTATTCTATAGGCATAGTTGACAATAATGAAGTAATTATTGAAAATATTGGATGTGTAGTGTACAAGTCTACTTTATATTTTAAAATCCAACAAGAGGCTTGTAACTTTTATATATATGAAAGAGAAATCTTTTAATAATGTTATTTCGTTTCAGTTTGTTAGTATTAAAAAAATTAAAAATGTTTTTGCAAATGGTTTAGCTCTATTGATTAGTTCTAATATTGAAAATGAGTTGACTAAAATATAATTAAGGAAATATTGTTGTGAAATTCAAAGTTGGAGATATCGTTTATCATGTTCCATTTACGAAAACATTATATGACTAATTGAAAGAATATTAGTGCAATCACAATGCTTATTTAATGTCCGATAAGACTAGTTATCGGAGTTCTAATGATTACCTAAAGTATACTTTTGATAAACTATTTATAATATTTTGTGGCAATAAAAAAAGCACTTTTGATAGGCGATAATTTACTTATTGAAGTGCTTTTTCGATTGAGATTAACATAAATTTTAAAATTGTAAAAATTTATGTTTACAATCATGCTCCATTTACATATAATATGAACAAAAAATTTTTCAAAGGAGGAAAAAAACATGAAGAAAAAGGCTATTTTTACTTTACTCGCACTTTTGAGCTTAGGTGCCTGTACTAATCCGGAAGTTAATTCTTCTGGGGAAACCTCTTTGGGACAGTCGTCCGATACGTCTCAAAGCAATCTTGATTCATCTCAAGAAACTTCTGATTTAAGCTCAAGTTTTGATAGTGATTCAACTTTCACTAGTAGTTCTTCAAGTGAAACTTCTGAAGCACCGATCAAAACATGGGGTGAAGAAGAACAACAAACCATGAAAGAGCATTTATATGGTGAAGTTTTACCATATATTGATCTTGAAGAAGTATTAGTGGAGTACGATGAAGAATATGAAGAATTAGACATTCTCGGTTTCGATCAAGTGACGCAAGAGGATTTACAAGCATATGCTTCCTTATTTATCGAAAATGATTGGGAAGATGCTTCTGATTTATATGAATCGTTACCGGATAATATTTATGTCTTTGAAAAAATTGTTCAAACTGATGAAGGGAAGCGGTTTATTGATGTACAATTTTACGCTATGGATGATTACTATGAACCCGCTGACACCGGTTATTTTGTTTTAATTGCATGGGATCCTTATGAATATGAATTCCCTACAGACGAATTTGATATTGGTATTTTAGAGAATACTGGTTCTGAGTACCATGTCCCAGCATTTGAGGCTGAATATTACATCCTTTCGACAGATTACTATGAAGTTTTATGTGTCACTTCGGATGCTGATGCAGAAACAAAATATACGGAAATCCTTCAAGAAGCTGAGTTTACTATCTTAGAAGAAAGAGATGAATATGGCTATCTAAATGCGATTTCTCCCGACGGAAAGTTCGCAGTTGCTTACGCATATGATTCTTATTTAGGCGGATTAGATATTTTACTAATAGAAGTTCCAGCCATGCCGACGCAACAATGGCCTAGTGAGGAGTTAGCGGAGGCTTTTCAAACCTATAATCAACCGGCTTTTACAATCCCTGAAATGACTTTCGAAGGAGCAATGTATCTCGGATATGAAAGTGATTCGAATTTACTTTATTATCTTAGAGATCAAAAGGATAAAATTAATTTTGTTATTGAAGTTAGTGGCGCTACCGTAGAAAATTTGAATTCTTATGTTGATCTATTGAAAACATCAGGATGGGTACTTGATGAAAGCAGTATGGCCGAATTAGGTGATGGAACCAAAATATTGACAAAAGAAATAGATGATAAGATTGCCAAAATCGATTTATCTTTAGCTACTGATATGGCCATCATCCACGTTTATTTATTCTTACAAGAAAAACCTGTAGAAGCTTGGCCACTTGATGAAATCAAAGCCTGCCTTGGTGATGAATACATCACTGATGTAGTTCCTGCTTACGATGGCAAAAAAGCTACAGGATATCAAGTTCATGAAGCCGGATTTTTTAACGAAGCTTACGTAGAAATTTTAGTTGCCGAAGGTGATGAAGATGAGGTGTTGCAAGCTTATCAATCAGTGCTTACTACTAGTGGATTTACTCCTTATGATAAAGGAGAAGAAAATGAATACCTTTCGCCTAATAAACAGTTAGTCATTCAATTGGCAAAACAAAATGGGGCCGTTTACGTTTATTTCTACGCAGCAACCATTGAAGCGTGGCCGACAAACGTAGTAGATGGAGAATTTGCTAAGCACGCGTATACTGATTCATTACCGGGATTATCGGATGTTACAGCTTCTTTCATTTATAAAATATCTCCATTCGGTTCCCCAGATGGATTTCAAATCGAAGTTACACCTGATAGTGATCCGGAAACCGCTGTTCAAGAATTAATTGACTCATATAAACAAATTTTAGAAACTGCCAACTTTACTTTATCAGAAAAAGATGATCCAGATCTTTCGGATGAAGTAATTTATGAATCTCCTAATAAGCAATACGAAGTGGAATTTTGGATTCAAGCACGTAGAACACTGGTTATTCTCATTAATCCGTTAAATTAATTTGATCCATAATAGCAAGTTTTAAGGACTAATATTCGTGTTAGTCCTTTTTGTTTTACAAATATAAGATAAAAAATTTTCAAAATAAAAAAGGACTCATAGAGTCCTCTAATAGTTAATAGTTTTGTTTTTTAAATTTTATAAATTTTCGTTAATTTTATTGGCTATTGCCGGTAAGTTAATCTTTTCAATTGCCGCCGGTGTGAATTCAACCTTCAAATTATCGTTAGAAGAGTAACGTGGAATTACATGAATGTGAAAATGCATCACAGTTTGCCCAGCTATTTCATTAGTATTGATAATAATATTATTACCGGTCGCATGTAATGAAGTAATTTGTGATTGAGCAATTTTTTGTGCAACACTGATTGCTTTTGATAACAAGTCTTTTGGAACATATAAGAAATTTGCAAAATGCTCTTTGGTAATTACTAAAGTATGTCCTAGAGTAGTTTGACTGATATCTAAAAAAGCAAGTATTTCGTCATCTTCATAGACCTTATAACAAGGAATCTCACCTTTAACGATTTTACAAAAAATACAGTTATCCATAAGTTTTCTCCCATAATAATAAAAGGAGGAAATCCTCCTTTTATAAATTTTAATTATTCTTCTTCATCGAAGACTTCGCCATAAGTGCTATCAATGTAATCATAGAATGCTTGATCATGAATCTCAATGTTAAATTCTTTGAGATAGTGAATGATTGCATCTCTTTTATTTGTTGAATTGTCAGCAAGGATTTCAGCGATTTCAACAGCATTGGCTAACATAGCTTTATCGTCATTTTTCACGGCATCGTCGAATACTGTTGAATTGTATACATCTTCGATAATGACTACATATCGAGTGCCAGTACTTGAATCATAATGAACGATTTTACTAGCGAGGTTACCATTGTTTTCAGTTTTTGCCGGAGTCAAGAATTTGATTCCGTTAACTTCTTTAATAAAGCCACTTGATTCTCTATCGACACGGCTTGAGAAGATTCGATCAGTGATGGAACTTGGAAGATCGTTTATACCATTGTTTCTAATATAGAGATCATCTTGAACGAATTCTTTCTTCGCTAAATCTCTCTTGGCTAATTCATAACCATATTCAACAGAGTAGCTATAACTATTAGTATATTTTGCTTCGAGACTATCGTCAGTAGCTTTAACATCTTTCATTTTCCATTCGCCATCATCATCGCGTACTGGATTTCCTTCAACATCAGTTTCGACAATCTTAGCGATTTCTTCTTCGATTTGATCGGCTAAAGTATAAAGATTGTTATTTTTGATAAAAGCTTTTTCTTCATCGCTAGTATTCACACCGCGCCAAATGTTTGATAAAGCGTTTAAATCAAATTTAGCATTTTTATCTTCTTTAGCTTTGTTTTCAAAGTCATTTATAAAAGCATTGATAGTTCTAGCAGCTTCACCATTATGAGTGTCGATTTCTTGCAAAGCGATGTATTTAACGCGACGAGCGTTTGATTTTCCAAGGTTTGAGAAATCTTCATCGTAAAGATATTTGGCGGTCAATTCAGAAATCAATACTTCTTGTTTGATGCTTCTTTCAATATAATCATTATAATCATAATGGAAAATAGCATTGTATTCTTCTTCAACAGTTTCATATTCATCGGAAGGGAGAAGCAAGTAGTTATCATTGGCTTCTTTTTCTCCAACTTTCTTTATATCATATAAGGAAGATTTTAATTCGTTGATCAATTTTGTCTCTTGAAACAAACCATCGACGTCGTAACTTCCGGATTTGACTTTATCAATCATCTTTTGTTGACAAAGTTCTTTAATATGAGCTTCAGTAGTGAACGAATTGCTATAGATTCCTTTTTCTTCATCTTTAGCAATCATTTCAAGAAGAGCATTGAGAATTGTAGAATTGCTAGTTCCAGCATCTACTAATTGATCGTAAATTGTTTGATAGTCGTTGCGGAAGTAATCGCCTGAGGCGCCCGAAAAATTAACAAGCGGATCATCGACATTTCCGGGTTTAGCTTCAACAGTTGCTGAACAGCCGACCAATAATAAGGAAGCGGCTAACGCGAATAAGATATTTTTCTTTTTCATAATTCCATTACTCCTTATTGTCGTAGAACAAATGAATCTTGTCTTCACCGATTACTTTTGCATCCTTCATTGATTTTTGAAGAACTAATTTTCTAAGGTAAGCGGCCCAAGATGATAAATTGGATTGTTCTAAAGAATATTTGTTACTAAGAATCGCTTCTTCTTTATAATCAAGAATCAATTTTTTGATTTTGTCGTTAATCACGACATCGGATTTTTCGATTTCTTCTTTAAACATACGATATTCGATGCTTGAATCAAAACCTTTGACACTATTTTCGATGCTTTCGGCAGCTTCTTGATAAGTAGTTCTATCAGAGGCGATGAAAGTAACGAAACGTCTTTTGCCTTCGACATTTTCTCCAGTCGCCGGAATATCAGTTGAATAATAATCGAGAAGTTCGCCATCAGTTGCGGTTAACGGTGATTGTTCAATGACGATAAAATGGATACCTTCATATCCTGAATCACCAGGAGTTCCGGCACGAGTAACAAGGATCGGATTACCATTTTCATCGCATAAAACTTCGTTATCTAATCCGTCAAATGTTTTGAAACGGGAATCAGATACAGTATATTGAGGATCAGTTGGTTTTACGATGAAACTAAGACCATGGTAGTTGAACCAATTGTTAAAAACGATATTACGCGGATAGTAATCAGCATTACCATCTTCGATTTTTTCGTAAGTGTTAACGTTAGTTTCAACTTCGGCATACTTTTCTAAATCCATCGCTTTTTCATATGGGATGTAATTAATGTTGTCTTTGTTAAGAATGGAAGAAACTTTCAAATATTTGTCACCTTCGGTTTCATCGTTTGAAACAAAGATATCTTGATCTCCAGGAATTCCCAATAAAGCTTTCTTTTCTGCAGAAACAGCATTGTTGAAAAGACCATCATATTGATAGACAGCATATTTAAATTCGCTTACAAATGATGTATCGCGATCCATGATGCCTAAGCTACCAAAGTTGTTAGCGGAACTTTTGTCTCCTGAATTATCATCGCTTTCGGTTTTGGCAACATTACCGAAAGTGACTAGGTCACTCGATAAAAGTTTAATGACACGAGCGATTTTTTTAGCGTCATCCTTAGAAATCTTTCCATTGTAGAAACTAGAATCAGCACTGACTTTGACAAGAATGTGCTTGATGTGATACGGAGTTTTTGTGTTGAAATATTCGAGCGATAATTTTTCAAACATCGATATCGCTTCGGCTTCTTTACCTTCGGTTTTGACAACTTTAGTATCGGTCATTTTGTCATAATAATTTTCTTCGAATTTTTTCTTTTGCTCTTTTAAAATGTAAAGTTCGCGTAATTGATCGAGATCTTCGACACCTTCACCGATTAGAGCATTTGAAAGTTCAGTTCTATAACTAGTTCCGTTGTTGTTAGCTGCGACAGTGGCTAATCTTGTAAAATCATCGATTTGTGTATTTACAGTATTTTCGATTGTGGCAGTAACAGGAACAGCGTGGCGAACCAAAACGTCATAGATTGCGTTATAATACGCTGCAGCACCGGTTGTTGTTTCACTGTAGTTGTCAAACAACTCTTCTGCAGTGTAATTTTTATTACCAATCGATACGATTACATCACGACCGGCATCATCTTTTTTTCCTGTGAGAGAATCACAAGAAACAAGAGCTCCGAGCGTTAGACAACCAGTCATGGATAACATCAGTAAACGTTTGTTCATGGTTGTTTTTTCCTCCTTCTATAAAAATATAGCATAAGTATTTTACAATACGGCACTTTTCATTTCAATATAAAAAAATCAAATGCAAAAAAAATTAAAACCGATATTTTTGGGCATCTGAGATACTTTTTTTTAACGACTGAGAACATGTTTTTTGAAGTTGCATAATATATCGTGAAAACAAAGGAGGTCGACTATGAATCAAAGCATGGGATACCAACCCGCATCGACGACTAATTTCTTTGCGTTTATACTCATTTTGTTTATCTTAATAGCCATCATTGGTTGTATGTGCCAAGGCTAAAAAGGAGGTGCGTTTAAATGAATGGTAATAACACTTTTGCGATTATTTTAGTTTTATTCATCCTACTCGTCATTGTCGGTTGCGGCGGCTGGTTTGGAAGTTGCGGTTTTTAGTTCTTAGGGGCAAAGTTTAAGCTTTGCTCTTTTTTTTTGTTTTTTATCATCCTAGTTGCATTTTTGACCAAAATATTTAAAGATATTCGCGAGCAGTTAATTTTTCCAAAAAATTGTACTGCGTCAGTTAATAGTGTAAAATAATAGCAATAAGGAGACAAAAAACTTATGAAATCGCTGATTGTTGAAAATCTCCACGTGAGTGTTGACGATAAAGAAATTCTTAAAGGAGTAAACTTAGAGATCAAAGAAAATGAGGTGGTGGCTTTACTTGGCCCTAATGGACATGGTAAATCAACTTTATTAGCCGCGATTATGGGTAATCCTCGTTATCGTGTTACCGAAGGAAAAATTCTTTTAAACGACGAAGATGTTTTAAAAATGTCGGTTGATGAAAGAGCTAAGCATGGCTTGTTTTTAGGAATGCAATATCCAAGTGAAGTGCCTGGAGTAGTCAATTCGGATTTTTTAAAGTCGGCGATTAATAGTCGCCGCGAAAAACCGATTGGTATATACGAGTTTTATCGACAATTGGAAGCCGCCTCTAAGAAAATGAACATTTCGATGAGTATGGCTAGCCGTTTTCTTAATGAAGGTTTTTCTGGTGGTGAAAAGAAAAGAAATGAAATTTTGCAAATGCTCCTTTTAAAACCGGATTTTGCAATGCTCGATGAAATCGACTCCGGACTTGATGTGGATGCTTTAAATTGTGTCTCCGATGCGATAAATGATTTAAAAAAGGAATCGCTTATTTCATTTTTGGTGGTGTCGCACTATGCGCGTTTATACCAATTAATTAAGCCGACACGAGTAGCGATTATGGTTAATGGGAAAATTGCTTTAGAAGGTGGTCCGGAAATTATTTCAAGAATCGATAAAGACGGATATGAATGGCTTAAATATGAAAAAGGCATTGAAATTCAAAAAGAAGATCAAGTTGCAATGCGCAGTACTTCAATTGGTTCATGTGCCGTAAAAGAAGCAATCAAGAAATAGGTGAACCTATGATAGACATTTTAAATGAAAACTGGGATTCTAAAACAATTAAAAAGAGCGTTAATAACGATAAATTAACCCTTTCTTTTAGTAGGAATTCAACTGTTGACGGATACTTGAATGTAGATGATTGCGCTCAATCTCAAATAGAGATAATTTGCGATGAAGAAGCAAATATAAAAATCGTTCAAATCGGTTCCAAAGATGCAAATTTCAATGTTATTCTTAAAGAAAAAAGTTGCTTAAAATTAGAAATTTGTTCTTTAGATTCTAGCAATAAAAGAGGTTACAAATTCGAATTATTAGATAGTGCAAACTTATTGTGTGCCTATGCAGATTTTTGCACCGGTATCGAAGATATCGATGTTTTGATTTCTCTTAAAGAACCTAATGCTAGAGCTTTATGGCACCTTGCTACTTTAGCCGGTAAAAATGATCAAAAAACTATGAAAGTTTCTTTCGATCATTGTGCAGTAAACACTTATTCAGAAATGAATAATTACGGAGTGTGCAAAGATGCATCGAAAATTTCGTTTTTGGGAACTTCGAAAATTGAAAATAAAGCCAGTAAATCTGCCGCTCATCAAAATGCGCGAATTATGGTTTTTGATGAAAAATGCCGTGCTGAAGCGGATCCGATTTTGTGCATTGACGAAAACGATGTCGAAGCTAGTCACGCCGCAGTAGTCGGAAAAATAAATGAAGATCATCTATTTTATCTTTGTTCTCGTGGACTAAGTGAAGAAGATGCTAAAAGATTGATTACTCTTGGATATTTGAATCCGATTATTGAATATTTTGATGATCAAAGAATAAAAGAAGACATCGCTAATGCGATCATAAAGAAGGTGTAATTTATGTTTGATGTACAACAAATAAGAAAAGACTTTCCGATGCTACGAGGCCTTACGATGCAGGGACATCCATTAGTCTATCTGGATAATGCTGCGACTTCTTTTAAACCTTATTGTGTTTTAAAGGCCATTGAAAATTATTATTATAACTGCACATCTAATTCGCATCGTGCCGATTACGATTTGTCACAGCAAGTTGATGAACTTTATGAAGGAGCGAGGAGTAAAGTTGCAAAATTTATCGGAGCAAAAAAATCGGAAATCGTTTTTACTTCAGGAGCTTCAATGTCACTTAATCTTGTTGCTTATGGTTGGGGAATAAAATATTTAAAACCGGAAGATGAAATTTTATTGACTGAAGCCGAACACGCTTCAAATATTTTACCTTGGTTTAAGGTAGCGGAAGTTACCGGATGTAAAATAAAATATATTCCTCTTGATGAAAAAGGTAAATTAACCCCTGAAAATGTCAGTAAAACGATTACTAAAAATACCAAAGTTATCTCCGTCGCTCAAGTGACTAACGTTATGGGATATGTAATTGATATTAAAGCGATTGCAAAAATCGCTCATCAATTTGGCGCTATTATTGTGGTGGATGGAGCACAAAGTGTTCCCCATATGAAAATTGATGTAAAAGATTTGGATTGTGATTTTCTTTGTTTTAGCGGACATAAGATGTGTGGCCCTACCGGAATTGGAGTTCTATATGGCAAATATCAATTGTTAGATTGTATGGATCCTTTGTTAACGGGTGGTGGAATGAACACGCGTTTTGACATGTGTGGCGATGTCGGGCTACAAATTCCGCCTTTAAAATTTGAAGCCGGAACTCAAAATATCGAAGGGGCGCTCGGCTTGGCGGCTGCTATTGAATATCTTGAAAAAATCGGTATGGATGAAATTGCAAAATATGAGTTTGAATTGCGACAATATATGATTGATAAAATGAAAGAAATTGAGGGTATAACAATATACAATCCAACAGCCGATTCGGGAATTGTGACCTTTAACTTAAAGGGTGTTTTTGCTCAAGATGCAGCCTCATTATTAAATTCTAAAGGTGTCTGTGTTCGTTCAGGACAACACTGTGCTAAAATCTTAATGGAATTTTTAAAGACGACGGCTACTTTAAGAGCTAGTCTTTATTTCTACAACACTAAAGAAGAAATAGATATCTTTGTTGAAGCATGTAAGAAAGGCGGTGATTTTCTCGATGCATTTTTCAATGACTAATGAGATGATGCGGGAAATCATCATGGATCATTATCAAAATCCAAGAAATAAAAGAGAAGCAACAAGTGAAGATTATCAAACAATTTATATGGACTCCACTTCGTGTATTGATAAAATTTATATCCAAGTGAAAATTGAAAACGATCGACTTGTAGATGTTTGTTGGCATGGAATCGGTTGTGCGATTTCAACGGCGTCTACCTCAATTATGACGGAACTTTTAAAAGGTAAAATGGTTAACGAAGCTAAAAATATTATCGCTAATTATAAGAAGATGATTCACGAAGAAGAATATGATCCGGAAATTCTTGATGAGGCGATAGTTTTTATGAATACTTCTAAGCAAGCAGCGAGAATCAAATGCGCGACGATTGGATGGAATGGAGTCAATAAAATCTTAGGAGCTGATGACGATGAGTGAAGAATATAAATATGGTTTTAAAGATAAGGATGTATCTATTGCCAAAACGGCGGTGGGGTTAAACGAAGATATTATAAGACAGATTTCCGAATATAAAAATGAGCCTGAATGGATGCTTGAATTTAGATTAAAAAGTTATAAAAAATTTTTGGAAATGAGTCTTCCTAATTATGGACCGAATTTAAAAAATCTTGATTTTAATTCATACACTTATTTTACAAGACCGAGCAAAAAAGAAGAAAATAATTGGGACGATGTGCCAGAAACGATTAAAGAAACTTTTTCACGTCTAGGGATTCCCGAAGCTGAACAAAAATATTTGGCTGGAGTTTCTACGCAGTATGAATCTGAAGTCGTCTATCACAATATGCTTAAAGAAGTAGAAGAAAAAGGAATAATCTTTCTTTCTACTGACATGGCATTAAAAACATGTCCTGATTTATTTAAAAGATATTTTGGCTCTGTAGTTAATTATGACGACAATAAATTTGCGGCTTTGAATGGAGCGGTATGGTCTGGTGGATCGTTTATTTATGTTCCTAAAGGAGTAAAACTCGAAAAACCTCTTCAATCTTACTTTAGAATTAATAATGAAAAAACGGGTCAATTTGAAAGAACGCTGATTATTGTCGATGAGGGTGCGGATGTGCACTATGTTGAAGGCTGTACGGCACCGATTTATTCAAAAGAATCATTACACGCTGCGGTAGTGGAAATTGTCATTTTAAAAGGAGGCAAATGTCGTTATTCCACTATTCAAAATTGGTCGAACAACATTGTCAATTTAGTTACCAAAAGAGCTTTGGTCCACGAAGATGCGATGATGGAATGGATCGATGGCAATATCGGCAGTCAATTGAATATGAAATATCCATGTTGCGTTTTAGCGGGTCCTCGGGCGAAAGGAACATGTATTTCTATCGCCGTTGCTGATCATTTGCAAGAGCAAGATGCAGGCGCTAAAATGATTCATTTAGCTGATGAAACAACTTCATCTATTATTTCAAAATCTGTAGTGAAACGTGGAGGGATCGCTAATTATCGCGGAAAAGTATTCATCGCAGAAAAAGCTAAAAACTGTAAAGCCCATGTCGAATGTGACACCTTGATTCTTGATAATATTTCTCGCTCTGATACGATACCGACGAATATTATCTCAAATAATACTTCTTTCCTTGAACATGAAGCAACCGTAAGTAAAATCAGTGAAGATCAAATGTTCTATTTGATGAGTCGTGGCATCTCAGAAAAAGATGCTACTCAAATGATTATCATGGGATTTATTGAACCTTTTTCGCGGGAATTACCGATGGAATATGCTGTTGAATTGAATCAATTGATCAAAATGGATATGGAAGGTAGTATCGGATGAAAGAGTACGATGTCATTGTTGTAGGCGGAGGTCATGCTGGAATGGAAGCAGCTTTTGCTGCTGCCCACATGGGATTAAATACTCTTCTTTTAACCTTGAATAAAAAAATGATGGCCAATATGCCTTGTAATCCATCTATTGGTGGCTCCGCTAAAGGGATTGTCGTGCGTGAAATCGATGCTTTGGGTGGCATGATGGGAAAAGCTGCAGACCATGAGTATTTGCAGATGAAAATGTTAAATACCGGAAAAGGGCCTGGAGTTCAATGTCTTCGTTGCCAAGCTGATAAAATCGATTATCCCGCTTATATGCAATATTTGGCTATGAACACAGAAAATTTAACGATTGCGGAAGAGATGGTTGTCGATTTGTTGCATGATGATTCGAAAGTCTACGGCGTTATCACGACAAACGGACAATACGAAAGTCAAGCCGTGATTTTAACGACCGGAACTTATATGGAAAGTGAAATTTTGGTCGGACATGAAGCAACCGTAGGTGGTCCTGATGGAGAAAAGTCAGCCCGCGGTCTTTCTTTGAATCTTCAAAAGATGGGAATTGAAATTTTTAGATTGAAAACCGGTACCCCTCAAAGAATTAAAGCTGAATCGATAGATTTTTCAATTTTAGAACCTCAATATGGTACTCAAGGAAACTTAGCTTTTTCTTATGAAACTGATAAATTTATTCCCCTTGAAGATCAAATCGTTTGCTATTTGACATACACTAATGAAAAAACACATCAAATAATTCGTGATAATTTACATAAATCTGCCATGTATGGGGGCATTGTGAAAGGTGTTGGACCACGATATTGTCCAAGCATCGAAGACAAAATTGTGCGGTTTGCCGATAAACCACGTCATCAATTATTTTTAGAACCGGAGTCGCGAAAGACAAATTCCATTTATTTACAAGGATTTTCAACTTCGATGCCAAAAGAAGTGCAAGAAAAGATGGTGCATTCTTTGAAAGGATTGGAACACGCCGAGATTTTAAAATACGCTTATGCAATCGAATACGATGCAATCGTTCCCCTTCAGTTTGATCACACTTTGCAAATAAAAAAATGGCCGGGACTATATTGTGCGGGACAAATATGTGGAACTTCAGGTTATGAAGAGGCGGCCGGATTAGGATTGATGGCGGGTATCAATGCTTCTTTGAAAATCCTAGGTAAAGATCCGCTTATTTTAAGACGAGATGAAGCTTACATCGGTGTGATGATTGATGATTTGGTGTTGAAAGGAACAAATGAACCATATCGACTTTTATCATCAAGAGCTGAGTATCGACTTTTAATACGTCACGATAATGCCGATTTAAGATTGACGGAATATGGACATCAAATCGGATTGATTAGTGAACAAAGATATGCTAAATTCTGTGATAAAAAAGCAAAATTAGAAGAGAACGAAAAGATCTTAAGAACCACTTTTTTAACGGATTCTAAAGCTCTTTTAGAATATCTTCAAACGCTTGGTTATAGTGATTTCAAGGCTGGTACTTCAGCTGCGAACCTTTTGAAAAGGCCATTAGTTAAATATAGTGACATAAAACAATTTGTTCAAGGTTTAAATGAACTTGATGAAATCGGCATGATGCAACTTGAAGTAATCATCAAATATGAAGGTTATATTGAAAAGCAAAAACGGGAAGCAGAGCGTTTGATTAAAATGGAAAATATTGAAATTCCGGATGGTTTGGATTTTGATAATCTTGACGGGCTAGCATTAGAAGCAAGGCAAAAACTTAGTAAATTTCATCCTAAAAATATTGCGGAAGCTTCAAGAATCAGCGGAATTAATCCAAGCGATATAGCGATGTTATTGATATATGTAAGGAGGTTTCGTGATGAACGAAATAGAATTTAAAAAGGCCTTACAAATAATCGGTTTAGAATTAAGCGAGAATATGCTTTTCCAATTGAAACAATATCTAGAGTTGCTACAATCTTACAATAAAGTGATGAATTTAACCGCTATTGATAGCGAAGAAGATATCTACGAAAAACATTTTTACGATTGCTTGCTAGTTGCTCCGTTTCTTGCTTCTAAACCTTGTTTAAATATTGCTGATATTGGAAGTGGCGCGGGTTTTCCAGGGATTCCGTTAGCAATCTATTTTAAAGATAAAAATTTTACTTTAATTGAACCTTTAATTAAACGAGCAAATTTTTTAAAAGTCGTGATTGAAACTCTGAATCTTCAAAACGTTAAAATAATAGCTAAAAGAAGCGAAGACTTGTGTAAAGATCATAAGGAGAGTTTTGATATTGTGACGGCCCGCGCAGTGGCTAAACTTCCCATATTATTAGAATTGGCGATACCATTAGTCAAAGTCGGTGGCTATTTTATCGCTTTAAAAGGTAAAAATGCTTTAGAAGAACTAGAGGCATCTAATAACGCTTTAAAAATTTTAAATGCAAAAATTGTTGACCGGCAACAATCGTTTTTACCGACTAATGGTGATGAAAGAAATAATTTAATTATTTTAAAAAATTCCAAAACCGATGATAAATATCCAAGAAATTATTCCAAAATAAAGAAAATGCCGCTTTAATGTGAGATAATAAAAAAGAAGTAGGAGAGAGAGTATGGCAACGATAATCGCAATTAGCAATCAAAAAGGAGGCGTAGGAAAAACTACGACTTCAATCTCTTTAGCTTCCTCTCTAGTTCAATTAGGTAAAAAAGTTCTTTTAATTGATTTCGACCCTCAAGGTAACTGCTCTAGGGGTGTCGGTGTTGATCCCACTAGTTTAAATCGCACGATTTATGATGTTTTGGTTTCAAACTATGATATAAATAAAATTATTAAAAAGACTGAAATGAACAACCTTGATTTGATTCCGGCCAACTTAAAATTATCAACTACCGAATCGGCAATGGTGAATGCTTCAAATCCGTTTTTAATTTTAAAAAATAATTTAGAAAAAATAATTGGAAAATATGATTTTATGTTCATCGATTGCCCGCCTTCGCTTGGCTTTTTAACAATTAACGCATTATGTGCGGCAAATAAAGTCATTATACCTGTACAGTGTGAATATTTTGCTTTAGAGGGAATTGCTCAAGTTCTTTCATCGATTTCCAAAGTTCAAAGTAAGTACAATTCATCGCTTGAAATTATGGGATTCCTTTTAACTATGTATGATCCTCGGACTCGGTTAGGAACGGAAGTTACAACCGAAATTCGCGGGTTGTTTAGAGAAAAGACTTTTGTAACTCAAATCCCACGAAATATTTCTTTGGCTGAAGCGGCAGCGCGAGGAAAACCGATTAATATCTTTAAACCGACAGCGTCAGGAAGCCTTGCTTATTTGTCTTTAGCAAAGGAGATATTGAATGGTTAAAAAAGAAAAGAATTTGCAAAATCCTTCTCTTGCAGTTCTTATTGATCGCTACAGTGATAATGACATTATTTCACTTATAGAAAACGATTTTAAAAAAGAAACAATTATAAATGTTCCTTTGGAAGATGTCACTTTTAATCCATTATGTAAACATTTTTTGGTTATGGATGAAGATGTCATAGATATGACTCAATCAATTAAAGAAAATGGTATATTATTACCATTATTAGCACGAAAAGTTGGCGATAAATATGAAGTAATATCCGGATATAAACGTTTTTTTGTCGCTAGAAAACTTAAACTAAAAGAAGTACCTTTGATGGTAAGACCAATATCTGATGATTTAATGATTTATATGGTTTTAAAACATCACGCCAATGATAGCAGAATTTCTATTTTAAATAAAGCCTACGCTTATCGAGCAGCAGTAAAGAAGTTCGGCATCAGCCGAAATGATATTGCGATTATGACTCATCAATCTTTGAGCCATATCGTCAATTCTTTAAGAATTTTAAAATTGTCAAAGCCGGTCTTGGATGCCCTCCGTCGAAATGAAATTTCGTTTGGTCATGCTCGTGTTTTAGTTGGTTTAAAAGAAGAGGAACAAGAAAAAATTCTTGCAATAGTTATCGAAAAAAAATTATCAGTCAGAGCTGTAGAAGATTTAGTATCTTGTTTAAACGGAAGTAATTTAAAATATGAAACACAGCAAAAACTTGAAGAAAAATATGATATAAAAGTGCGAATTACGAAAAATAGAGTCACGTTAGAATTTCCCTCTGAAGAGGAATTAGATAATTTCATAAAAAAATTGTTGTAACAGCTTTTATCTTATTTATATATGACTACTTTTCAAATTTTATTTATGCTATATTTAATTTGAAGAAAGGAGTCGAAAAATGAAGAAAAATGTATTTTATTTTTTAAAGCATTACGGAAACGTTGCTTTTGAAGATTTTTCATTCAATGAAGTTGATAGCTTGATTATGGCGCAACTTTCTTATTTAAACTTTCACGATTTTGCTCCTTCTTTAAGTGATAATATGACACTTTCTTTGTCGGAAATAGTATGCGATGACTTTGTTAAATATAAAATCTGTGAAAATACTTTAGACGAAAGATTAAATCGAAAATTGATAGATCACATCAAAGTTTCTAAACGTTATCAAGATATGAAAATAGGTTATGTTTCTGATCAATTTAGCGTTAGAAAAGATAAACAATTTTTTTCATTGACTTTTGTTTTTAAAAATTTTATTTATATAGCGTTTAGAGGTACTGATCCGACTTTAATTGGCTGGAAGGAAGATTGTCAAATGTCTTTTATGGACATTGTTCCAGCTCAAGAAGAAGCGAAGAAATATCTAGAAATCATTTCAGAGATCTTAAAACCATTGCCGATAATTATTGGTGGTCATTCTAAAGGTGGTAATTTAGCATATTATGCTTCAGTAATGGCGGATATTAAAATTCATGAACGAATAATTCAAATTTACAATCATGATGGGCCGGGATTTAAATCTGAGAAGTTTTTTGAATCTGAAAGTTTTAAAAGCTTAGAAAATAAAATGATTAAAATGATTCCCGATGATCCGATGGTGGGAATCTTGATGCACAACGGATTTAATTTTCGCATTATAAAGTGTTATAAGTTTAGTGTTCTAAAACATGATTTATATAATTGGCAAGTAAATAAAGACGGAAATTTGAAAATGGTTAAACAAATCGCTAAACGAGCTGAATTATTTAATAGAGTCGTAAATGAATGGATCAATTCGATTTGCGAAGAAGACAGAAAGGAATTCGTTGACATTTTATTTGACTTAATCGGCGCTAAAAGTTCAATCGGTATTTTTGATATCAAAAAGCATCCGTTCATTTTTATAAGAATGTTTCATCGTAATTTAAAACAGTTACCAGAACAAAAAAGGAAATTTTTAAAGGAAACTTTATTTAAGTATCGATTAATCGAAAAACGTTTGAAAAAGGAAATGGTATAGTTTATCTAAAAACTAATAATCAAATGTTCTTAAATTTTTTTAGCAAAATATAATTTTAATATGAAAAAAATTATACTATTTTTTGTTTGTCTATTAACTTTTTTTAGCAATTCTAAACCAAACATCATCAATGCGGAAACTTCGTATTATGCTAGAAATTACATTGTTATGGATAGTTATTCACACGAAGTTTTGGAAGGCAAAGATATCAATTCGGCATATTCAGTAGCATCGATATCTAAAATTATGACAGCGATTATTGCTTTGGAAAGTGACAAATTATTTAATGTTATCGAGGTCGACGAAATAATCAAGACAATCGAAGGATCTTCAGTTTATTTATCGATAGGAGATAAAATTACAATTCTTGATTTAGTATATGGATTGTTATTAAGAAGCGGAAATGATGCCGCAGTTTTAATAGCGGATAATGTGGCTAAAGATATTCCTTCTTTTGTAATAAAAATGAATCAAAAAGCTCATGAAATCGGAATGAAAAATACGACATTCCACAATCCTTCCGGTTTAGATATTTTTGATGAAGGTAATATTTCTTCTTGTTATGACATGGCTTTATTAATGGCATATTGTATGGAAAATGAATTGTTTCAACAAATTGTAAGTACGACTACATATACCAACCCTATTAAGGGAGTGTGGATCAATAAAAACAAATTGTTAAGACAATATCAATATTGCATCGGAGGTAAAACCGGATATACGACTAAGGCCAAAAGAACCTTAGTTACCGCTGCACAGAAATATGACCAAAGACTAATTGTCGTTACGTTAAACTGTGGTAGTGATTTTGCTTTTCATCGTGCGCTCTATGAAAAATATTTTAATCAAAGCATTTATATTGTTTATCTAAATAAAGGTAAAAATTATATCGATGATTATTTAATTGAAAGCGATCGAGTGATCGGTATGCGAATTTGTTATGAAGATCTTGAAGGAGGAATAAAGCTTTATAAGATTAATATATCCGAAGGGACGATAACCATCTTTTTTGCAACGAAAACCAAACTTTTAAATGGTGGCGTCTATCAAGGGGTGAAATTAATAAGTCAAGATAATTGATAAATATCAAAAAGTGTCATATAATATTAATACCCCCACAGGGAGGGGGGATACAATGACAAAATACAAAGAAGCAGCAATTACACAGATTAAAACAGCCCGAGGACAAATAGACGGAATTTTAAAAATGATTGACGAAGAAAGATACTGCATCGATATTTGTGTGCAACTTCAATCCGCTATGGCAATTTTAAAAAAGGCGGAACTTTTGATTTTGGAAGGTCACATTAAAGGATGTGTAAGAGCAGCCTTAAAGCAAGGCGATGCCGAAGAAAAAGTTGAAGAAATCGTAAAATTATTAGGAAAAGCACTATGACGGAAGTAAAACTAGAAATTACAGGGATGACTTGTTCCGCCTGTTCAAGCACCGTTGAAAAATCTTTAAAAAAGGTTGAAGGAGTTATAAGCGCAGAAGTTAATCTTTTAACTAATAGTGCAAAAGTATCTTTTGACGAGCAAAAATGTGATATCGATAATTTAATCAATGCTGTTTCTAAAGCAGGATATGGAGTTGCTCAAAAAAAACACCGGGAATCAAGTGAATTAAAAAAATACGATGAAAGTGCCAAAAAAACCAAGGAACGTCTTTTGGTTTCGATTTGCTTTTTAATTTTATTAATGTATGTGTCGATGGGGCATATGATCGGATTACCATTGCCACCATTTATTGCTGGAGAAGAAAACATTATTACGTTTGCTTTTGTTCAATTTCTCTTAGTGCTTCCGATTGTTTTCTATAACCGAGAATATTATATTTCCGGCTTTAAAAAATTATTTCATCTATCTCCGAATATGGACACTTTAGTGGCTATTGGCTCTACCGCGGCTTTAATATATGGAATATTTGCGATATGCAGGATCGGAAATGCTTTAGCGGTTCAAGATTTAGCAACAGTTCAAGCATATCATATGGATCTTTATTTTGAATCGGCGGGAACAATTTTAACTTTGGTCACCGTAGGCAAATATCTTGAGAGTCGCTCGAAAAAAAAGACGAGCGAAACTTTAGATAAATTAATGAACCTTTCACCGAAAACCGCTTTAAAAATTCAAAATAATCTCGAAATTGAAACTCCCGTTGAAAATATCATGATCGGTGATATCCTACTTTGTAAACCCGGAATGGTTATCGCTTGCGATGGAGTGGTTGTCGAAGGAGAATCGACTATCGATGAATCGATGATAAGCGGTGAGAGTATGCCGGTATATAAATCTAAGGGTAATAATGTCTTTTCAGGATCGATAAATACTGTAGGTACTATCAAATATGAAGTTACAAAAAGAAATGAAGATTCAACTGTAGCGACGATTGTAAAACTTGTCGAGGAAGCTTCGGCATCAAAAGCTCCGATTTCTCGATTTGCAGATAAAATCAGCGGAATTTTTGTTCCATGTGTGATTGGAATAAGTATATTAGCCACGATTATTTGGTTAATATGTGGTGCAACTGTAGAATTTAGTCTTTCCATTGGAATTTCTGTTTTGGTCATCTCATGCCCATGTGCCCTTGGCTTAGCGACACCTTTAGCAATTATGGTAGGTACCGGAGTAGGCGCTACCGATCATATATTAATAAAATCAGCAACAGCTTTAGAAAATCTTCATAATGTATCGTATGTTGTATTTGATAAAACCGGAACGATAACTGAAGGAAAACCGAAAGTTCAAACTGTTCTATTTAAAGAAGATAATAAACAAGAAATTCTTTCAATTATTATGGGGTTGGAACAATTGTCTTCACATCCTTTGGCAAATGCAGTAGTATCCTATTGCAAAGAAAATAATATTGAAATTGCCACGATTTCAGATTTCGAAACGATAGTCGGCAAAGGAATAAAAGGAGTTTATCAAGGTGAAGAATATTATTGTGCTAGTTATTCTTATGCAATAGAAAAGGGCCTATCTTTTGATGAAAAAGACCTTGCCGCTATACAAAAAGAGGGCATGACTTTATTGGTTTTCTTTTCTGAAACTAAAATTTATGCTTTACTTGGTGTCAGTGATACGATCAAACCATCAAGTGCTGAAGCGATACGAAAGCTAAAAGATTTGGGAATCAAAACATTGATGCTTACAGGCGACAATGCTGCAAGCGCGAATTATATTGCTAAGCAACTTGAATTAGATGAAGTTAAATATGAAGTGCTGCCGGAAGAAAAAGAAAAAGTTATCGCAGATTTACAAAAAAAAGGATTTAAGGTTGCGATGGTTGGCGATGGAATAAATGATTCAATCGCATTGACTAAAGCGGATATCGGCATAGCAATCGGTGCCGGCTCAGATATTGCTATTGATTCGGCTGATGTTATTCTAATGAGAAGTGACTTAATGGATGTCATTGATGCGATTAGATTAAGCAAAAAAACGATTAATAATATTAAGATGAATCTTTTTTGGGCTTTCTTCTACAACGCGATTGGAATTCCGCTTGCAGCAGGAGTGTTATATCAGCCATTAGGCTTAAAACTAAATCCGATGATTGCCGCGGCGGCGATGAGTTTATCAAGTGTTTGTGTTTGCTTAAACGCTTTGAGAATAAAAAGTTTCAAACCATCAATAAGAAAGGAGGAAGAATTTATGGAAAAAAACTTTATTGTTGAAGGGATGATGTGTGAGCATTGTGTTAAACACGTTAAAGATGCTTTATTGTCATTGCCTAATGTTACGGAAGTAGAAGTCAATTTGAAAACTAAAGAAGTCAAATTGAAAAGCAAAAACCCTTTAGATAACGAAGTGATCAAACAAAAAATTCAAGAAGCTGGTTACGAAGCGATTTTTTAAAAATTAAGTAAAATAAAAATAGTTTTATCGATTAGAAAAATCTTTTATAATTAATAAAGGAGTATCCTCGATGAACTATTTTTTATTTGAAATTTTTGGAATTGAATTTGAATTAAATATTTCATTAGTAATTACCCTTTTAACTGGCATTGCTTTAGGGATTGTAATCACTTTTTTATTATACCTTTATAGCGCTTTGCTGTCGTTAAGAAAATCTCGATATATTATTGATAATTCTTTTGTGGATATCAAAGATGAAGATGTTATCAAACTTATTGAACATTACAAGCATGAATATAAATATCGGATTCAAGATCCAAATTTAAAAGATACAGCTTTTACTTCATGTGTCAAAGAAGAAGTTCTTCAAATCGCCAAATGGTATCATCCAAAATCCAAACATCCAATGGCAGAATTGACTTTTGATGAACTTGTGCTATTAAGTAAATATATAACAGATCGAGTTGAAAATATATTTTCCAATCGCATGCTTTCAATTCTTAGAAAGATGAAGTTATCGACAGTTATTTCGTTAATAGAAGTTAAAAATTCTAAACCGGTTAAAACCATAAACGAACATAAAATTCCTGAAAAAGTCAAAACTATGATGTCGGCACTTAATTTATTAAATCCTTTTCATTGGTTAAAAAAAGCAATTGTAGATAATTCTATTTCGATAATTATAAAAAAAATATGTTTACTTATCATCCAAATCAGCGGTGAAGAAGCATATAAGGTTTTCTCACGAAAAGTATTAATCGATGAGAATGAAACTTATCGAAAAATGTTTGAAGAAATAGAAGAAGAGATCAAACGCGAGCAGAAAGAAGAAAAACGACAAATTAAGTTACAACAAAAAAATAATAAAAAGAACAATAAAGAAAATAAGCAAAAAGAAAAAGTTAGTAACTAGATAGTTCTTACATTATCGTTTTATTCATCTATTTATATAAGTGATATTGATGAATAAGATTTTTAATGAAATCATATTGATGAATTGATTTTTATAAAGAACTACTAAGAATTATAATTAATAATAAAATTAATCAGATTAAAGTCAAAATTGAAAGAAGCAATTTCAAGAACAAAAAGTCATTTTAGTTATAAGGATTGAATTCAAATTAATTTATAATATCGTACTATTAGTCTAAAAATAATATGAAGTTGCAAATTTTGACAATAATTATTACAATTTAATAAATTTTACATTTTTTAAAGGGTGGGTTCTTATTATCACATTTTTTATATAGCAAATATAGGGGTTGGGGAATATGGTACGATTTATTAAAGGACTAATGACTTTAGATAAAAGAGCATACGAAGAATTTTATAGAAAATATTATGTGAAACTCTTTAATATTTTAAATAATATGTTTAGAAGTAAAGAGGATGTGGAAGATATAATTCAATCGTTGGTTATAGAATTACCCAAAAAATTACAAAGTTATTCTGGAGACTACTTTGACTCTTGGATAATAAAAGTAGCTAAGAATCATGCGATATCTTATTACAGAAAGTATAAGGGTAAAACTATTGCACTTGATGAAAGCAAGATTCAAACTGATGAATCAAATAAGACTAATGCTATTATTGAGTTTGAAGATTTGCGAGATTACCTCACTACAGAAGAATTTCTGTTAGTTTATTTGTATTATTGTGAAGGTCATACCTATCAACAAATTCAGAAAATTATGGATATTTCTGATTATGGTTGCAGAAATTTAAAAAATAAAGCAATGGTAAAAATTGAAGAATATGTAAGGAGGAATAATCAATGAAAAAAAGTGAAATCAAAAAACTTCTTAGCCAATATGATTGTAGCGATATTGATCCTAAAGAAGCGTTTAATAAGCTTGAAGGGAAAATAGAATTTAAAGAGGAGAAAAAGATTAGTTTTAAAAAAAGACCATTTATCGCTTTTGCTTCTATAATTTGTTTAATGTTAATTGGTTCAATTGGTTTTAATGTGGTTCAGTATTTATTTCTTAATAGACCAGTTGAAAACATTCAGCACAATACTGTAATGGTTGACACAAATGAATATATAGAGGCTGCAAAAGTTTATTTGAATGAAGTATGTGATTCTTATGAAATCTTACCAGATCAAACTTCTTTTATAGATTCTATTTATGTTATAAATCTGTATAAAGGCTATTCATTTAATGATGATGGTGAATTCACTTTAAACTATTATTATCAAATATATTCGTTTTTAGATGGTACATCGAATTTGGAATTTCATTTTTTTCAAGAAGATAATTTGATATATAGCTTATTTGGCAGTGAAGAAAAGCAAATTATGGGAAATTTGAATAATGCAATTCCGCTATTAAAGGAAGGACTTTTATTAATAAAAGTTTATGAATATGATTATCTTATAAAACAAATTTCATTTATTTTATAAATTTCAACAAATTTCGCCTCCTAAAATCGTTATAAAAGTATAGGAGGTTTTTTATGAAAATTATATTTATTATTCCGCTAATTATTGGAGCATTCACTACTATTCAAAGTGATGGAAAAGTACAAGAATCTAGACTTAATAAAATAGTCTTTGAGGATTTTAACAAATCGAATCTTACTGAGGGTAACTTTGAGATTACTAATTCATCAATAATGATAAAATTAAATTATGAAATGAAAAACAATGTTTTATTAAATGAAGATGAATCATTTGAAAATTATCATGCACGTTTATTACAAGTAGGAAGAGAATTTCACGAACAAAAAAATAAAGATATCGTTGAGTCTTCTTTACTAGGTAAAATTCCAAACTTGTATGTGTCTGCATACGCACCCTATGTTTCTTTTAAAAGTGATGAAACAACTGATTTAAATATGCTTTTAGATTTAACTAGTGATAATAATATAGAAAAAATAATTGTAACGGATTCTCAATCAACTAAACCAGAACTAGAATTGGCAAAAGAATTTGTTGGCGTTCGATCGACTATTACATCAGGAGAGCTAACAGGAAAAGGTATCACAGTGGGTATTCTTGAACCTAATATTCTAGATAAATCCCATGAAAATTTTGGAGATACTGATGTACTTGTAAGAGATGAATGGCTATATAATGAAACCATATCAGATCACACAACTATAATGGGTTCCATAATAGCTGGGAAAAATGGTATTGCACCAAAGGCAAAATTATTAAGTGTCGAATTAAATGGGGATGCTTTAAGTGAAATAGATTGGTTACTAGATAATGGCGTAAATATTATTAATTGTAGCTATGGGGATGCATCGCCAACAGGAGTTTATTCATCAAAATCTGCCTATATGGATTATATTTCTAACATATATCGAATTACATTTGTTGCTTCATCTGGAAATACTGGTACTACAGATAAATATGTTGCAAATCCAGGATTGGGTTATAATGTTATTACGGTTGGCGCAAGTTCTAGTACTACTGCGCATCGCCGTACTTTTTCATCTTATGTTGTAAAAGATGGTCCAAGCAAACCAAATATTCTTGCACCAGGTCATAGTATTAATGTGAAACCATTTGGAGCACAAGAAGGGACAAGTCTATCTGCTGCAATAACAACAGGATGCATCGCTCTTATGATGGAAAAGGTAACGGCTTTTCAAACTAATCCTGCGCTATTAAGAGCGATTTTAATGGCGAATGCAAAAGTTCCATCGGATGCTTATAGACAAACATACGGATTGCATGATCAAATAGGTGCTGGGTGCATAGATTTCAAAGAAACTATAAATAATATAGGCGGATTAACACAATTTCACAACACTCAAAATAAATCAAATTTAGGTGGCAAAGGCGAGTTGGTTCAAAGCGGACAAAGTATTAGAGCTGCGCTTTCTTGGATGGCTTATTCAAATGGTAATGCTGATAGTATCGCATTTACTGATTATGATATTGTAATAAAAAATTCTAGTGATGATATTCTATTGAGTAGCAGTGGAAACGAAGAAAATCTAGAATTTTTAGATTACACAGTCACAAAAACAGATGTGTATATGATTGAAGTATTACAAAATGGAAACATTGTACAAAATGATTTCATAGGACTAGCATATCGAATATTCTAATAAATGCTTAAGGGTAAAAATGTTAATATCCGAGATTGCCCTAAAAATCTAAAGACATATTTATTTGAAGTACTTTCTCTGTATGATAGTGTGCATAGCACTATTTATAGTAAAGAATTTTATTATATTTATATTGATTGTCAATTATATTCTTTAAAAGAACTTGGCGAAATTTTAAATATCTCTAATACTGCATTGCACGTCCATATGCATAAAATTAATAAGTACATAGATATTGCAACTGAAAGAATTAAAGTAAGACAATAAACTTAAACGTTCGACTAAGCAAGTTGGACGTTTTTTTTCAAAATTTCTCGCGCGTAATTATAACATAAAAAATAGTCAAGTGGGATACCGAAAATCGGTATCCATCTTTGACAAAAAACGACATTATAATCGAGGTATAAAGGAGTGTTTATTATGGATTTTTCAGGTTTGACGAATTATGAATTTTTTGTCCAATTAGGATATGTAACCATCATATCTAGCATCTTAACGATGTTGATCACTTGGATCATCAAAATGATTCTCAAAAAAAGAAAAGTGATTAAGGAGGGAATGGATCCAACGGAGAAGGATCAAATACTTTCAAAGGTAGGAAGAATAGTAGCCTTAATAATCTATACAGCTTTATATCTCGGAAATGAATTCTATCTGAAACACACCATTACTTTAGATGGAACATTATTGACCGGTTTATTTAGTGGAGCGACCTTAACTTTAACGTTGGCTAAAGGTTTCTATACGATGATTAGGCAATATCAAAAGAAAAAGAATGTTTTTGAGAAACTTAAGTATTGTGAAGAAACGATTCAAAAACTACAAGAGCCACATGTTCCAAATCAACCGGTAGAGGAATTAATAACTCATGTTGTTACTAGTGAATCGAAAAATAGATGGATATTAAGCAATAACAATAAGGAGGAAACAAAATGAAAAAAATTGTTGTATCGAAAGAAGAGTTAAAAGAAGAAAAAATGAAAGTAAATAAGCAAACTTCCCATGTGTCTAATCAAAAAGAAACATCAAATAATAGTAAAGAAATTAAAAAGCCAAATTCTACTCTTAAAGTTAAAGTAAAAACAATTACTTTCGGAATTGATAATGGAGATGGTAATTTTGAATTACAAGAAGATGAAAATGGATTCAAAACAACAAAAGGGAAATTCACGAGTTATTTTGCTAAATCACTAGATGAAAAAGAACTTGTAAAATTAAGCAAAGATAATCATGAAGTATCTTTAAACTTTTTGGGAAAGAAATCAAAAATTGGAAAGATCTCTAAAGTAAGAGGAAAAGTAATTTCTAGTAAGAAAGAGAAGTCATCCATTAGTTTTGAAAACTTTGAAAAAGGATTAGATTTAAACTATGAAGTCCATTCTCATGGAATCAAAGAAAATATTATCGTAAGAGAAAAACAAGATGAATATAGTTTTGACTTTAGTTTAAATATCGGAAGTTTAACACCACGATATAACGAAGAAATAAAATGTATTGAACTTTGTGATAACGACAAGATAATCTATAGAATTTTAAGTCCATATATGAAAGATAGTAGTGAAAAGACATCATTTGATTGTTTCTATGATATTGAACAAGATGGAGAAGTACTAAACCTAACCTTAATAGCAGATGCTTCTTGGATTAATGATGATAAAAGAGTTTTACCGGTTATTATTGATCCGACTATTGAGGTGATACAAGAAATGATGGAAATGTATTCAGTAAAAAATTCATTTAGGAACGAAAATTTTAATGAATTTTATCAAGTTGGATATATAGACATATTGTTTGACTTACTTAAGTATAGTGTTGACTTTGATATTAATCGGGCCATTATTAAAAATGAAGTAAATACTTTATCTAAAGTTTTTTTAAGATTTGTTGTTAAAGAGATTAGTGAAAAAGAGGATGATTATTATATCTCTGTAGTTAATAAAAATAATATAATTCTAAAAATAGATAAAAATAATTTATCAGGAGATCATCTTATAGATATCACAGATCTTTTTAATAATTCAGATGAAGATATTATAACTATAAGTTTAAAATATGTAGGAACAAATAAGTATTGTACCATACAAGTATATTCTCCATATGCTGATGAAAATCTAAAACCTCAGCTTTATATTGAATATCTTGATGAAGTGGATGAAGGTAATATCGTCACAAATGAGTACTATGTTGGTCAAGCAGGAACTACTTTTGTTAATTTAAAAACAGGAAGTTTTAAACATTATCATAGTGATGCTAGTATCAATCATAATGCTTTATCAATTAATATAAATCATGTATTTGATTCTCAAATTTTTAATGGAAATAAAGATGAGATTTCACCAAGCTATATTGGAAAAGGATGGAAAACTAATTTACAACAATACTTAATTAAATCTGATACTTTCAGTCAAGTTTTTGGATGCAAAGATGTGACATATGTTGACGGAGATGGTAAAAGGCATAACCTAATCGAAAAATGGTATTATATTGATGAAAATAAAGTAAAGCATTTTGTTTCAAAAGATAATATTTTTGTTGATGACGATCAAGAAATAAAATATCTAGACTCGGATTCGGTAAAGCATAAGGTAAAACTCGAAGTTACTAATGAAGAAGGATTATCATATATTTCTGGCTCTTCAATGAATGACTTTTCGAGTAATCAAATTGTAAGAAAAAGATATTTTATTAAATATGGTTTTGGTGAACGCGAAATTAGTGTCGATCCAAATGTAAAACATTATTTGCAATATTATTTTTTAACTTCTGATGGTGAGAAAAAGACAATTGGACCATCACGGGTTAATATATCGGATGAAGGAATTTTACAAGTAATAGGTGGAAGACAAGTATTTTTAGATATCGGTTACGCAATAAATATTTCCAAAAAAGATGATGGTCATTATTATTTTACAGTAGATGATGTAGACCCTTTATTAGTATCATCAAGATCGAGCAAACCAACCGAATTCAAAGTGATAGAAAAAATTGTTGTTGAAGAAAATTCGCAATTTGAAATATATGTTGATGAAAATTTAGAATCATTAAGAAGTCAAATTAATAATTTAAATCTTAGTATCGAAGAATTAAAACTATCAAGAGATAGTACAATGCAGTTATTAAATAATTACAATAAACAATTTTATGGACAAAATTCAAATTTGAAATTGCAAATAAGCGAATATGAAGGTTTCACATATAATTACAAAGATTTAACATTTGCAAAAACAGAAGAGAACGGATGTACAGAGGATAGTAATAAAGCTCTACAATGTATAGATGCTGGAAGATTATATCAAAGACAAACAAGAGATTACGCTGATATAAGTGCAGTTTCGCCAAATGAAATTCAAATGAAATCGTTGAGAATGTCTTTAACAATGTCATTGTTCCAAATTTTATGTTGCGAAGAGCAATTAGGCCAAATTGTAAGCCAAATTGAAATATATGAAACCAAAAAAAATCAATTAATAGCACAAAGAGATGCATATATTAAAAATTATAGAAAAAACGCTATTGATTATATTTTTGATAATGAAGGAAATACATTAGGTTTTGATGGATATGGTAGATTAGTTTTGCTGCAAGATACATATGAGAATAAAATAGAAATTGAATATGGTTATGAAGAAGAAAATGAGGGTAAACTGCTTTCAGTATCTTCGGAAATAGAAACAGTTAAATTTAATTATGATAATAAAACAGGTTTTTTAAAATCTATTATTGATAATAGTGGAAGAAAAACAAGATATGAATATGATGAAAATAATGAACTAATTACAATTAAATATAACGATGGTAAAAAAACAAACTTTGATTATAGTGAAGGTTTTTCAGTTACATCTCCACGTTTAGAAATCAATAAAATAATTAATGATGAGGATGAATCTATTCATGTTAGAACGTACTGCTTAAAAAGTACTTTTGATCGTGACAGTAAAATTTTTCAAAATATAATTGATAAAAATACAAAAATAGTTGGAAATGAAAATATTGAAAATGTGTTAGATCATCATTACACATTTGATAAAGATTTAAAATTAACAATAATTACAGATGATAATAAAAAAGAAAACGTTAAATACTTTTTTGATTCAATTGGAAATGTTCTAAAATTAGACGAAATTAAAACTACAAAAGTCTCATTTTTTGAAGGTAAAATGTTAAAATCGGAAGTCGAATATAAAACTTATGATATAGATAATTTAGATAATAGTCCGGTTTTAGAATCGCTAACTATTTATCCTTCTTCACATACTTATAAATATGATTTAACTAGTTTTGATAATTTGCCATTATCAAATATGTTAGGTCTTAAAATCGATGTTGTAACTGGTAATGTAGATGAAGAGTCTATTTTGGTTTTTAAAGTAAAAGCTACGGTTCAGACCACTAATCAGGATGGAACGATAAAACAAGAAGTCTTTGAACAAGAATATCAAGAAATTAAGTTACAGACTATTGTACTTCCTATTTGTATTGATAGGAATTTATCTTCCGATTTAACCATTGAAATAACTGCTGAATCATCTGAATTTAATGAAACTTATTTTGATTCTATCGATTTAATTAAACTTGAAAGTGGCGCAATTTACACCTATGATATAGAAAATCATTTAATTAAAAAACAAGATGGCATTAATACTATAATTTATGAAGATTATAATGATAATAATATTCCTTTGAAGGTTATAAAAACAGATATTTATGGAGATGAACTAGTTATATCATGTAGTTATAACAATCAAAACAAAATTTCGAATATCGAAGATAGTAAAGGAAACGTTAAAGAATACTATTATAACGATAAAGGACAATGTATTGAAAGGAGAACCTATAATAAAAAAGATGCATCTTTGATGAAAGTGAGGAAAGCTGAATACGATGAACAAGGAAGAGTGTTATCTATTAAAGGACAAATCAAAGATAGAAAAGGTAATTATCCTACCGAAGAAGTAACTTATTTACCAAACACAAATATTCAAAGTAAAATTAAAGAAGTAAATGGAGAAACTACATGTTATACTTATGATTTTAACACAGGAGATCTACTTAGTATTTCTTCAAGTGCTGAAGGAATCAATAATTCCAAATCGTTTACTTATAACTATGGTTTACTAACCTCATTAGCACATCATGGAATGAAAGTTGATTACATTTATGATGGAAAGGGAAGAAAAGTTCAAATTAGTTTAAATGGTAGTAATTATTTACGTAATATTTACGATGATAATTATAAAAATAATGATCTAAAAATCAAGCATGGTAGTTTTGTCGAAACCGAATTTGAAGCTGACTATAAAACTAGTTATATAACTGATGATGAGAATAGATTAAAATTATTAAGTTTTAATAGTGATATACATCAGGGTGAAAGCATATATGACTATGAAGATGAAAACTTAACAAGAGTCATTTCTAATAAGACGAATCTAGATACTCAGGAAGTTTTTACAGAAGTTTTAGAAAAATCATATGATGATTATAATAATGTTACAGATTTTACCAAGACTGTAAATGATGATGCACATTTCTACCGCGCATTTACGTATGATAGTAAGAATCGGTTAAGTAAAGAAGAAATCAGCATCCAAGATGGTGATGTTTTACAAACTGAGTATCAATATGATGAAGATAATAGAATAACGAAATTAGATATTAAAGGACTATTTACAATTAATTACGATTATGATGTTCTAAATAGAGTAAAGCATCAAAATATTGAAATAGATAAAAGTAGTAGCTATTCTTCACAAAAAATAGAGTTGTGCCACGAATATAGTTATTTGCAACAAGATGAAAATAGTTTGGATTTAGTTGCTGAGAATCGAACCAAAGTCATTGTAAGAAAAGAGTCTATATCTGAAGAGAACAAACTAATACCTATTAAAATTTATATGACTGAGACAAGCAAATATAATTATGATGAAAGTGGTAATATCATTGAAATCGATGCTGATGATAGTTTAACAAGATATCAATACGATAAATTAAATCGCCTTGTAAGAGAGGATAATCCAAAATTAAATAAGACCATTACCTATAAGTACGATAGTGCAGGAAATATTCTTTTAAAGAAAACTTATGAATATACTCTAGAAGATAAATTGTATTCACCAAAAGTAGATGAATATACTTATGAATGTGATGGATGGAATGACCAATTACTATTCTTTAATGGCAAACAGTTTGAATATGATAAAATGGGACGTCCAATTACTTATATGGATAATTTGTTAGAATGGGAAAGTAATGGAAATTTATTAAGTTTCATGAGTGAAGAAGTGGAGGCTTATTATTCCTATGATGCAAATGGTATAAGAAGAAATAAGATTGTTAATGATGTTGAAACTTCATTCATCGTCGATGGAACAAGAATACTAAGGGCAATTACCAAAAATGGGATATTAACATACAAATATGCTCTTAACAAATTGATTGGTTTCAATTATAATGATGGTAGTAATAGCAAAGAATATATCTACTTAAGAAATATACAAGGTGATATTATTGCTATATACGATGATGAAGGAAATGAAGTAGGGGGATATGCATATGATGCTTATGGTAATCACATAATTACTAATGATGTAGATGGAATTGCAACTCTTAATCCATTTAGATATCGTGGATACTATTATGATGAGGAAACAGGACTATATTATCTAAATAGTAGATATTATGATCCGAAGACAGGAAGATTCATTTCACCTGATATTATTTCAATCTTAGATGAAACAACGGCACAGATTAACGGACTAAATCTCTACATGTATTGTGGGGATAATCCAGTGATGAATGTGGATCCAAGCGGAAGATTTTTCTTCTCCTTCTTGGCTGCAATTTTAATAGCAGCGGTCGCAGGAGGAGTAATAGGAGGAGCAATAGGAGGAGTTGCAGCTGCGGTTAATGGACAAGATTTTTGGAGTGGTGCGTTAGCTGGTATGGCAGCGGGTGCCCTAGTTGGATTAGGAATAGGCATTGGAATTGTCGTGATAGAAGGAATGTCTGTATTACTAGGGCTAGGTATTATAGGAACGAGTCTTTATGCTGTAGGATCGAATATAGCTAAAGTTATACATAGTTATAACATAGTGGCACAATATGATAATTTAGACTATTCTGATATCATTATTAATTCAAAAGATCCTAGATTGATTGTTACGAAACTTTTAACTGATGATGAAACTATTATGAAATATGTTAATTACTTGTATGAAAAAGTTGATGGAGTTAAAGAAAATTGGACAAAAGAACAATTATATCGAGAGTTAAAGTATCATAGGCTAGGATCGAGTAATAATTTTGTAAATCTAATTTTTGAGAGTCATCTTAGAACTGCTGATGTTGAAGAAACTCAAACGTTTAGATCGTATTTCTTAAGATTCTTTGGAAATATGTTATGGTAAAATAAAATTAAAGGGGGAAACTAATTTGAAAAAAAGAACATGGATGTTATCATTACTTTCATCAGTACTTTTATTAACTTCTTGTACTAATAAGTGGGTACAGCAGGATTGGCATATAAACACTTTAGAACTTGCTGATGAGTATTTTCCTAAATATTTTGACGAGATTGAAAAAACATTGCAAAAGAATGATGTTATGTATAAAAAAGAATATACAGAGAAAGTAGATGACCAATATACTAAATTTTATATGGCAAAATACTATGTTACTGAGTCACTTTTCTATGAGGTAACATTATTCTACGATTATAGTTTTAATTATAGATTCACTTCTTCTACTATCATTCTTTTTGGCTTAATTTATAAATTAGCAACTGAAGAAAAAGCTTTCAATATTCCACAGAATTATATGAATATCATTATTGATGTAACTGATTTTTGCTGTAATAATTTGCTAGGTACAGGAGAAAAATTTAATACACTTTATGATGAAGCAAAAGAAAAATATATAAATGGAGAGCATTTAAATGGCAAAGATGATAAATATGTTTTTGTAGATGAAAAGATGTGGGAGGAAACACCGCCGCATAGATGGATTGAAGTGCGATTCAAAGATAATGAATACAATGTAGTGATTGGATTACTAGACTATCTAACCGATGTAAACATTTGGGATAAATAGTTTTCTCAAAATAAATAAAATAGTTACTAAGAATTTAAACACTGAAAACTGAATAAAAACTTAGTAGCTTTTTTAACTAAAGATATAAAAGATAATTTATCAAGAGATAATTAAATTTAAGATGGAATCTTTTTTCATGGTAAAATAAAATTAAAGGGGGAAACTAATTTGAAAAAAAGAACATGGATGTTGTCATTACTTTCATCAGTACTTTTATTAACTTCTTGCACTAGTAAGTGGGTACAGCAGGATTGGCATATAAACACTTTAGAACTTGCTGATGAGTATTTTCCTAAATATTTTGACGAGATTGAAGAAATATTGCAAAAGAATGATGTTATGTATAAAAAAGAATATACAGAGAAAGTAGACCCATATACTAAATTTTATATGGCAAAATACTATGTTACTGAGTCACTTTTCTATGAGGTAACATTATTCTATGATTGTAGATCTACTGCTTATAGTATCATTCTTTTTGGCTTAATTTATACATTAGCGACTGAAGAAGAGGCATTCAATATTTCACAGAATTATATGAATATCATTATTGATGTAACTGATTTTTGCTGTAATAATTTGCTAGGTACAGGTGAAAAAATTAATACACTTTATGATGAAGCAAAAGAAAAATATATAAATGGTGAGCATTTAAATGTCAAAGATGAAAAATATGTTTTTGTAGAGGAAAGGATGTGGGAGGAAACACCGCCAGATAGATGGATTGAAGTGCGATTCAAAGATAATGAATACAATGTAGTGATTGGATTACAAGACTATCTAACCGATGTAAACATTTGGGATAAATAGTTTCCTCAAAATTAAATAAAATAGTTACTAAGAATTTAAACACTGAAAATTGAATAAAAACTTAGTAGCTTTTTTAACTAAAGATATAAAAGATAATTTATCAAAAAATAATTAAATTTAATATTGAATTTTTTCTCGATGCCTTGAATCATATCTTGATAAGAACCAGAGAGAAGAAACTATTAATTAGCAAAAGGGAAATCTTTTAAAGTTTTGATAAAATCTATTATTTTTTTAGCATTAAACATATTGTGATATTGACATTTAAATATGCTCTTAAAAAATTAATTGTTTTCGACTATAATGAGAGTAACAATAGCAAAGAATATATCTACTTAAGAAATATACAAGGTGATATTATTGCTATATGATTCATTTCACTTGATATTATTTCAATCTAATTTTGTAAATCTAATTTTTGAGAGTCATCTTAGAACTGCTGATGTTGAAGAAACTCAAACGTTTAGATCGTATTTCTTAAGATTCTTTGGAAATATGTTATGGTAAAATAAAATTAAAGGGGGAAACTAATTTGAAAAAAAGAACATGGATGTTATCATTACTTTCATCAGTACTTTTATTAACTTCTTGTACTAATAAGTGGGTACAGCAGGATTGGCATATAAACACTTTAGAACTTGCTGATGAGTATTTTCCTAAATATTTTGACGAGATTGAAGAAATATTGCAAAAGAATGATGTTATGTATAAAAAAGAATATACAGAGAAAGTAGACCCATATACTAAATTTTATATGGCAAAATACTATGTTACTGAGTCACTTTTCTATGAGGTAACATTATTCTATGATTGTAGTTTTAATTGTAGATCTACTGCTGATAGTAACATTCTTTTTGGTTTAATTTATACATTAGCGACTGAAGAAGAGGCTTTCAATATTCCACAGAATTATATGAATATCATTATTGATGTAACTGATTTTTGCTGTAATAATTTTCTAGGCACAGGTGAAAAAATTAATACACTTTATGATGAAGCAAAAGCAAAATATACAAATGGAGAGCATTTAAATGTCAAAGATGAAAAATATGTTTTTGTAGAGGAAAGGATGTGGGAGGAAACACCGCCAGATAGATGGATTGAAGTGCGATTCAAAGATAATGAATACAATGTAATGATTGGAGTAGATGACTATCTAACCGATGTAAACATTTGGGATAAATAGTTTTCTCAAAATTAAATAAAATAGTTACTAAGAAGTAAAATACTAGAAGGATTTAGACTTGATGTAACTAGTGTTACTAAAAAAGGATTAAGAGGTGTTGAAGTTTTTAGTAGTAGTCAAACTTATGTTAGCCAAGTGCTAAAGTTGGCAGAATAATTGGACAATATTCTTACATTTTTAATGGACTAACCATAGACACTTTACGATTAATTACAAGTTGGCTTATATTTTAAAAACGTTAACTTTTTTGTTTTTGACCATTTAAAAAGAAAAAGTTAATAACTAGATAGTTCTTACATTATCGTTTTATTCATTTATTTATATAGGTGATATCAAATGAATAAGATTTGGATTGGAATTATTGTTATTTCAATTATTTATGGATTAGTTACAGGTAGGTTTGACGCTTTGGCAAACTCGATTTTAGCATTGCCGGAAAAGGGCTTGAATCTTGTTTGTACATTGGTTTTTTCTGCTTGTTTTTGGAATGGAATTATGATGATCATGTATGATAGTGGTCTTATCGATAAAGTTGCTAAAGCTTTGAATCCGCTATTAAATCTTATCATGCCGAATTTAAAAGATGAGGAAGCAAGAAAATATATTTCTTCCAATATTGCCGCAAATATGTTTGGTCTTGGTTTTGCAGCTACTCCAAGCGGTTTAAAAGCGATGAAAAGATTAAAGATGATTTCACCGGAAGATGAAAAGACAGCTTCCGATGAAATGGTCACATTTTTGATTTTAAACACTGCCGGAGTGACATTGATTCCTACTACAGTGATGGCGATAAGACATAGTTATGGTGCTTCAAATCCCACGGATTTCATCATATATGGTATTATCGGCACGCTTTTATCTTGTGTATCAGGACTTTTATTAGATCGTTATTATCGTAAGAAGGCGCTAAAAAACAAAAGATAAAACTACATATAATATTTTAATTTTTAGACATTGATTTTTTCTTTTTGGTTACAAAAATTATCGCTGATAAGATAGAGATTATGCCGATGATAGCAATAACTCCGCTAATTAAAACTATTGTTTCAACATTATTATTTGAATTTACAATATTAAATTCTAGAGTTTTTGTACCAGAATAGTTTCCCTTGAATTGGATTGTTATTGTAGCTTTACCGGTTTCGATGTTATTAGAATATGTGATATCGTAATCAACACCATTGACTAAATCGGTTTTTTTATCATTTTCTGTTATAGAAATTTCCAACTCGGGATTTATTGCTTCACCGGTATAAGTTTGATCTTCGATAGACAAAAGGTTGCTATCTAATTGCACTTCTTTTGGAGCAATCGTGAAAGTGGAATTGATTATACCACGATAATTGCCTTTAAAATTGATTGTGAATGAAGCTTCGCCGGCAGAAATATTATTTGAAAATACGATATCATAATCAACTCCATTTATAAGGGTAACAGATTGATCGTTAATTTTGACCTCGATGTTTGGAGTGATTTCTTGACCAGTATAACTGGTTTCATCTAAAACAGAAATGGTTACATCTTTAGAACTTAATTCTTTTTGAGAAATATTGAAGTAGGAAGTTATGGTACCTTGGAAGTTACCTTTAAATTGAATAGTGTAAGAAGCTTTGCCCGCGGAGACATTATTGTTAAAGGTTACATCATAATCGATACCATTTTTTAAAATTACTTCTTGATTATCAATTTTAGTTGTAATTTCAATATTTGGTGTTAAAGCAGTTCCAGAGAAAACGTTGTTTTCATCGATTGTTAGAGAAACAGTTTCACTATTTAATTCAAGCGGTAATATTTCAAAGGTTGAATCTAATACTCCTTTATAAAATCCTTTACCTTCAATCGAGAAAGAAGCACTACCGACAGAAATATTATTTTCGCACGATTTTAAAATATAGTCGACTCCTTCTTGTAATATAACTCCATTATAACTAATAACCGGTTTCCATTGTTGTCCGTTATAAACGAAATCACTAATCGATAAGTTTAATTCTTGAAGTTCGTCCTGCTCTAAAATTTGTCCAGTAGTTAATGCGGCATCAAAAACTAAGTTTTTAGCGACGATAGTGACAGTATGTTGCTTATTTTCAAGCCCAGCGATAAATACGGAAGGAGATGAAGTATTATCTATAGTTATTGAATATTTTTGACCATCGATTAAAACATATGATTCATCGTTACTCGCTGATTCTTGAGAAAAATATAACAATAAGTCTTTACCTTCAAGAATAAAGGTTATTTCTCCGGCTTGAGTTTTTTGAGCAAGTCCGTTTATAAAGTTTCCTTTGACGGGATTCCACTCATTGTAATATTCGAATTCTTCACTAGACGAACCATAGATGTTGACATTTTCGGTATTTAATGATTGAGAAACCGATATCTCGCGAATACTTGATCGATTATTGGCACTAGGACCGGTTATTTCGATAATCAAATATCTGCCATTAGTCAATTCAAATTGATCGGAAAATTTAGTACCATAGGCGGAGTTGTCTCGATTAAAAACATTTGAGGCATTTGCGATACTTTGACTGATATTTGTAGTATCGATATTATCGGCTATATGATATTTATATCCGCTTGGAGCATAACTAGAATCGTAAAATTCGATATTTACGTTAGAAATAGAAACTCTTTCACCAAAATCGAAAATATAATAATGCGAATAATTATATGATGGATTTGGAGTAAACCAAGTGCCGGTGTTATTGTCGGTTAAATTCTTAATGAAATGATCACTATTTTGACCGGGAATGTTTCTTCCTTGACTATCAATGCATTGTACTTCTTGAATTTTTTTGGTTAAATCCAAATTATTTGGATACATCCGCTTCAACAAATTGCTTTCTAAGTCATATTGTGTGTCATAAAAGAAAGGTTTTGAATTATCTTTTAAGTAGTCATCGATTACTTGTTGGCTGACATTAGGATTTAGACAGTCAGATGAAAGAATCGAGGAGTAATTAACTTTATCTTCACTATATTGAACGTGAATATATCCGGCTCCTCCGCTATTTAAACAATAGGCTTCGATAAGAATCGGTTCGTTAGGATTTACATCAATTTCAATTTTATTTTCTTTTAAAGATATAGCCGTACCATAATCCCAATATGAGTTAATATATTGATTACAATATGCTTCTTGGCCGTTGATTTTGATATATGTGGCATCATCGCCATAAACCATAAATGTCAATTTCTTTTTATAATCAAATATTACTTTAGTGGAAAGATAAGTGAGATTAATTCCCTCAGTCACATTAGTTGAAAGCGAGGTAGTGGTATAAGTTTTAACTTTGTGTTCTTCATTAGCAAATTGTTCAATCGCTTGTTGAACGGTATAACCATTAGAAGCACTATATTCAATCGCTTGAACTGTTTTATTGACAGCAAATTTTAACTGAACTTTTAATGTTTTTTGATATGTGGTTTCATCACCATCAAACCAGGCATTATATGTCACATCGAAAGTTATATCATCGTAATTATCATTAGGGGCAAATGTGTAAAGTCCTTCTGAAGTTTTTATCAATGTTCCGTTTTTGATATTTGTGATTGAGGCCACTTCAAAATGATCAGCGGAAGTCAAAGTTTTATCTTTAAGATCTAAAGTTACTTCACTTTGATTACGATTAAAGATATAAGGTCTTCCGGTTTCAATATTCTTTTCTCCAAGAGCGTAAACGTTCTGCAAAGAGAAGTATTTTGGATAGTTGAGATCTTTAATTTTTGCAATTGTGGTTTGGTTTAAATTGAAATGCCATAAATCTTGGAAATAATCAGTCATATCATATTTAAAGAATTGACTTGCAAAAGTTGCAAAACCATCTTCGGTTGTCGTGTAGTTATGACTAGCTCCGCTAGCTGAAACCACTTGATCAGGGGTTAAATATTCGGATTCTTCAGCCCCGCCGATTTGACGAAGGAAGTGAATAAATTTGTCAATTCCAAAACTGTGGATTAAATCTACGTAAGCGTAGAGTTTGCTTTCACCGAATTCTTCAAAAGTGCTCTTTTGTTGTGAAATGGATTTAAGATTGGAAAGATTGTAATAAGGATCGACGGCGCTTCCGCCACCGCTAGCTGATGCAGCATTATCACTACGGCTAGAAGCGATGTCGGTATAAGTTACATATGCCAAAATGTTCATCACATTATTTGTAATTTCCATATAATTACTGCCGACTGTCCACGGGTTTCCAAGACCGGCTACACGGGGATATTGGAAATTGTGATTCATTTCGTGAATGACCCCCCAACAATTAGCGGTTGTAAACGTGGTTTCATAATCGAGAGTCGTAATTGCCCAACTTGAAGGACAAATCACAGCAAAAATACCGGGATATGCTAAAGCACTGCCACTAGGAATATAACTATCATACATCATGATGACCGGTCTTATTTTTCCTTTTAATGTATCAAGACCCATCGCATAATTAGAAAGCATTGAAGCTTTATACCAAAATGTCAAGCTGCTATCTAATTCTTCAATGTTTTTAATGTAAAGTTTCGGCATCAAAAAATAAACATAAGGAGTTTCAATCCAAGCGTAAGGTGATGGTGCTTCCAAAATTTCTTTCCAATCTTCAGTTGTAGAAATACCATATTGATAACTAGGATTATCGACCCCGCCTGAGATAGTGATGTCAAAGTTGTGATCGATAGTTGCAGGGATATCTTTTAAGAATACCATGCCGCCTAATGGCGATCCGATTTTCGTAACAGGTTCAGTAATTGTGAATTCTTTGAAAAGGATAGGCATCCGATTTTGAGCAGATTGTAATTTTTGGAAAAATTTCTTTTCTATTGCGTGAACTGTATTTTCGCGATAAGGAAATCCGACAACGATAATTAATCGATGATCTTTGTCGGTTTTGTCGATAATGCTTTGATCGATGGTCACGGTAAGAATTTCTCCCGCCGGAGCAAAAACGCTTAAGGAGTGGCGTGAAGAAACCATGTGATTTATAGTAACTTTTTTAATAATACGTGGAGCGTCGTCATCGATTTTGCCATAAAATTGACCATCGGCAGAACGATGCTTTCCTAAGGTGCCATCTAATATTTTTGCATCTGTTTCTTCTAATATTTTTTCGTTTTCGATACGAATCTTACCTAAACTGGTCGCATTTAACGCTTCAACGGTATCAGGTGTGTCACCAGTTAAATCACTGAAAGTTTGCGGATGATAAATAGAAGGATATTGATCCTCGGGAAATTCTCCAAAAACTTGCGGTGTATGACTTCTTTCTACTTCATCGATTATTATTTCGCTATCATAATTAGAAAAGAAGTGATTGTTGTTATCACGATTTTTTGTAGTATCTTGAATCTGATTATTGAGTATTTTATTAGATAAAAGGTTAGAAAAATTATTGCTTTTGAAAATATTAAAACTGACTATCAGTAAACATAGTGAAATAAATCCTACTAAGAATGAAGTTTTTTTGCCTTTTGTCATACAAGTTTTCCTTTCTAATTTCAAAACAAATAAATTCATTTTGCATGAAATATATATCATATGGATAAAAATAACACAAGCGAAACGATTAGAAATTTTTTTTGCTAAAAATGTGATGAAATTTATCTGTTTGATAAAAGCTTTTAAACAAGGTAATTAAAGTAGTTTTATACCAAAAAAACGCCTTCAAATATAGATATTCATTTAATTAAATAAAGACATTTAATCATGAGTGAATTGTAGTTTTGACCTCATATTTTTTTCTTTTTAAATTTGAAGTAGAACTGATAGAAAATTAATAATCTAAATTTATAATATGTTAATCAATTCGTTCATATTATTTAAAGATGAAAGAAATGATCGTATATGAATAAAGTATCTTTAGTATTTATTCCGTTGCTGGTGATATTAACTATCATATATGCAGCAATTAAAAAGAAAAATGCTTATGCTTCATTTTTGAATGGTACCAAAGAAGGATTGGGATTATTTGTGGAAGTTTTTCCGTCGGTAATGGCAATGTTACTTGCGGTAACGATGTTAGAAGCTTCGGGATTGATTACAGATATAAAAACTAGTTTAAAAACTCTATTCCCCGCGATAAATATGTTTGCGGATATTACACCGATGGTATTGTTTAGACCGATATCCGGTTCGGCTTCAATCGCCGTTTTAGATAATATATGTGCTGCCGGTGCCGATTCTTTTACTTGCAAGATGGCTTCGACGATTCAAGGAAGCACAGACACGACGATTTATGTTCTATCGTTGTATTTTACAAGCGTTGGAATCACCAAATGGAAACATGCTTTGAAAGTTGGGCTTATGGCAGATGTGGTTGGGATCACTGTTGGTGTTATTTTGTCTTTACTATTCTTAAAATAATTTTTTTTTATAAAATTTGAAAAATAGTTTTGCATGCTGTTGTCTATGTGCTAATCATTTCAAATATTCTATTTATTTTAATTCCTTTTTTTGATAAACTGATTTGCATGGAAGAAAAAATTAGATTGCAAAAAAGAATTGCAGCAAGTGGTATTTGCTCAAGAAGAAAAGCGGAACTCTTGATTACCGCTAATAAAGTAAAAGTAAATAATGTCATTTGCAATAAACTTGGTACTTTAGTTTCGCCTTTAGATTGCGTTGAAGTTGATGGAACAATCTTAACTAATGAAGAACAAGTTGTGTTTTTGTTCAATAAACCACTTGGTGTTTTATCAAGTGCAAAAGATGACCGTGGTCGTAAAGTAGTTACGGATTTTTTTAAAGAGTATCCTTATCGATTATTTCCGGTTGGGCGTCTTGATTACAATACTTCTGGTGCTATTTTAATAACGAATGATGGTGAACTGGCAAACTTGATTATGCATCCCTCCTCACATTTAGAAAAAACTTATTTAGCGATAGTAAATGGACATTTTGATCAAGAGATGGCATTAAAAATGGAAAAGGGAATTCTTTTAAGCGATGGGATGACCGCTCCATGCAAAGTGAACATTATAAGAAATGGTTTAGAATCTAAAGTAGAAATTAGCATACATGAAGGAAGAAATCGTCAGGTGCGGAGAATGTTTGATTATTTTGGGTTAACTGTAAAATCTTTGACTCGCATTTCTATTGGATTCATCAAGCTTAACGATCTTAAAAGAGGAGCATATCGTAAATTGACAAATTCTGAAATTGAAATGTTAAAAAATTTGTGCTTGATTAATAAGAAGAAAAATATAATTCCAAAATATAAAGAAAAAAATTGCCAATCATAATAGTTGCATTTAAAAATAGGCAGTCATATAATATGGCTGTACTTCAGGGTTAGGTGAAATTCCTTACCGGCGGTAAACCCCGCGAGCAGTAATGCATGAACTAGTGAAATTCTAGTGGCGACAGTAAAGTCTGGATGAAAGAAGTCATAGTTTAAGTAACTATCTTACCCTCTAAGTATATTGAGGGCTTTTTTATTTTTAAGCCCATATAGAAAGGAGTTTCGTATGAGAAACAAAAAAGTAGCCTGGATAGTAAAAACGGCTGTTTTATCTGCAATAAGCGCTATCCTTTACATGTTTGTAAAGTTCCCGCTTCCAATGCTTTTCCCTTCGTTTTTAGATATCCAAATTTCTAATTTACCTGCCATTATCGCAGGATTCCTTTTAGGACCAACCGGTGGTGTTGCTGTGGTTGTTGTAAGAGCTTTGCTTAAAATTCTTACGATTGGAACTTCTACAAGTTACGTAGGAGAATTAGCGGATCTTTTAATAGGCATTGCGGTCGTATTAACTTCTTCTTTGATTTACAAAAAATTCCATTCCAAAAAAGGGGCAATTGTCGGATTGGCACTTTCCTCACTCGCGTGGGTATTAGTGGCCATCATTACTAATTGGCTGATTTTAATCCCGTTCTATTTAGAATTTTTCTTTAAAGGTAATGTTCAAGGTTTAATTGCAATGTGTGCGATGATCCCTGGAATCAATGAATCAAATTATTTGATTCTTTACTTGTTGGTCGGGGTACTACCATTTAATGCTTTATTATCAATCGTTTGTAACCTTATTACTTTCTTAGTCTATAAACGAACCCATTTTATGTTTAATGAAATAGAAGAAAGAACACTTGTGGCATCAAAATCTCATAATATGCTAATTGTTGGTCTATCGCTAGTAGCTTTGAACGCTCTTTTAATTATCGGTGTTGCCGTTTCTTCTAAATGGCCAAAAGAGTGGTATGAATGGGTTGGCCTTTTCATCATTTTGGCATTGGGATTAAGTTTATCTGTCACGGATCTTATCTTGTCCCTTAAGAAAAATAACTGATATTAAAAATTTTTAATATTAAAATAAAGATGCGTAAGTATGTAAAGAATAATTATTCTTAAAATAAAATGAAATCATACAAGTGCATCTTTTTTATTGATTGTTTGTTCTAATCTATAAATCTCTATCATAAATTCATCTTGAGGAACCTCAAGGAGGTAATATTATGGACACATTACAGGTGTTAAGAGATATCGGATTACGAAATAATGGAGATGTGTATTTAGGAGTTGTCGGTCCGGTTAGAGTAGGTAAATCAACTTTTATTAAACGCTTTATGGAGACAATAGTCATTGAAAATATCACTGATGAAAGCGAAAAAAAGCGTGCTCTTGATGAACTTCCACAGTCAGGAGAAGGACGCACAATTATGACAATGGAACCAAAATTTGTTCCATCAAATGCGGTTTCTATTGCAATTGATGAAAGTCTTTCAGTAAAGATTAGACTTATCGATTGTGTTGGTTTTATTATCGATAGTGCCAATGGGTATTTAGAAGATGGTAAAATGAGAATGGTTAAAACCCCATGGTTTACAGAAACCATTCCTTTTGATGATGCGGCGCGTATCGGGACTCAAAAAGTAATTAAGGACCATTCGACAATCGGTATTGTTGTAATTAGCGATGGAAGCATCAATGATTTTTCTAGAACAGATTATCTTGGAGCAGAACGCAAGGTTATTGAAGAAATGAAAGAAATCGACAAGCCTTTCGTGATTGTCATGAACACCAAAACTCCAGGAAAAGAAGAAACTTTAGCATTAGCAAAAGAATTGGAAACTAATTACGGAGCACCAGTTATAGCTTTGGATGTAATGTCAATGGGTCAAAAAGACGCAACTGAAATTTTAAAGGCGGCTCTATATCAATACCCGATCAGTGGCATTGAAATGGCCTTACCGACTTGGGTAAGTTCTTTAGATGACGAACATTATATTAAAGTATCGATCAAACAATCGATCGATTTAGCGATGCGAGAAGCTAAAATTGTCAAAGACGTCGAAAAAATCAATGGTGTTTTAAAAGAAAACGAATACTTAACTGAAGTCAATTTACAAAATGTTGATACTGGGACCGGTATTGTCACTGTTCAATTAGATGTGGACGAAGGATTGTACGATCAAGTTTTAAAAGAACTTGTCGGATGTGAAATAACTGACAAAGCCCAATTAATTGCGGTTTTAAGCGAGTATGTCAAAGCTAAAAAGGATTATGATCTTATAGGTTCGGCATTGAAGATGGCGGAAGGTACAGGCTATGGGTTTGCTTCCTCGCCTTTAGATAAGATGGTAATTGAAAAACCGGAGATGATTAAGGTTAACGGAAGATATGGAATCAAGGTCAAAGCGACTTCACCTTCATATCACATTATTAAAGTTGATGTATCAACTTCTTTTGAACCGGTTTTAGGAGCTAAAGATCAAGCGGAATACTTCTTAAATTATTTATTGGAAGCGTATGAAAAAAATGAAGCGGCTATTTTAGATTGCGAAATTTTTGGTCGCCAATTCAAAGATATTTTAAACGAAAGTATTTCTTCAAAACTTAATAGTTTACCGGAACCAGTTAAAGTAAAATTACAACAACTGATCAAAACTATTTCAAATAAAGGTAAAGGAAATTTAATCGCTTTTGTATTTTGATGATAAGTTATAAGATGTAAGCGCTATCTTAATTTCTATATATTTCAAGAAAAGGTTGCAAAAAGTCCTAATTTATGGTATTATTTGTACAATTCATTAGGAGGTTAGAAATGAATAAAGCTGATTTAGTAGAAAAGGTTGCAGCTGAAGCTCGTTTAACGAAAAAAGATGCCCAATATGCAACCGAAGTTGTTTTCGAAAAAATTCTTGAAGCTCTCGTTGCTGGCGAAGAAGTGAAAATTGCTGGATTTGGTTCCTTTGTTGTCAAAGAACGTGCGGCAAGAGTCGGAATTAATCCAACTACCAAAGAAAAAATTGAGATTCCTGCGATGAAAGCTGTTGTCTTTAAGGCAGCCAAACCAGCTAAAGATAAAGTTAATGGCTAATTAAAAAAGAACTTCTTTCAAAGAAGTTCTTTTTATTTTAACTAGGAAATTGTATTTTAATGAAAAAGACAAAAAAGGACACAAAGATGAGTTGCAAATATAAAAAATATTA
>CANQWG010000006.1 GCA_947627505.1 uncultured Bacilli bacterium
AAATTGGGAACATTACGTTTTTCTTTACTCTTAGAATTAACATTAGAGATTACTTTTTCATTGTTTTCATTCATATTAAAGCACCTCCTTATTCAATACCTAATTCTTTTAAATATTTAGCTATTTCAGCATCTAATTCTGCTCTTTTAGCTTCTAACTCTTTAATTTCCTTTTGAACAGCTTGAATGTCAATTTCTTCTTCCTCTTCAAATGTATCTACATATCTAGGGATATTTAAATTAAATTCATTTTCTTCAATTTCAGATAATTGAGCTACATGAGCATACTTTTCTATATCTTTTCTTTCTTTATAAGTATTAAGAATCTTTTCAACATTCTCATCACTTAAAATATTTTGATTTTTTCCAGATACATATTCTTTTGATGCATCAATAAATAGGATATCATTTGTTGTGCGACACTTTTTAAATACTAATACACAGGTTGGAATTGAGGTTCCATAGAATAAGTTAGCTGGCAAACCAATAACCGCATCTAACCAATTCTTTTCACTAATAATAAACTTTCTAATGGTTTCTTCTGCTGCACCTCTAAATAACACACCATGAGGCAATACAACAGCCATTGTACCTGCATCATCTAACTCATATAACATGTGTTGAACAAATGCATAATCAGCTTTAGATTTTGGTGCTAACTTGCCATATCTACTAAATCTTTCATCATCTAAGAACTTAGGATCAGCTGACCAATTTGCAGAGTATGGCGGATTAGCTACTACTGCATCAAATTTCATTTCTAGCATATCTTTGTCTGGATATTCTAATGTATCATTATTTTCAATATGGAATCTATTATACTTAACTCCATGTAATAACATATTCATTCTTGCTAAGTTATACGTTGTAGAAACCATTTCTTGCCCATAGAACGATACAACATCACATTCTCTTGCAACACGAAGCAATAACGAACCTGAGCCACATGTTGGATCATATACATTTTTAAGTTTATCTTTGCCTAATGTAACAATCTTTGCTAAAAGTTTGGATACTTGCTGTGGAGTATAGAATTCACCTGCCTTCTTTCCCGCTGAGGCCGCAAATTGCCCAATTAAATATTCGTACGCATCACCTAATACATCAATTTCAGAATCCTTAAATTTAAAATCAATTGCATTAATCTTCAAGATTACCTTAGCAATAAGCTTGCTTCTATCTGTTTCAGTTTTACCAAGCTTATTAGAGTTAAGGTCCATATCTTCAAATAATCCATTGAAATCTTCTTCTGAAGCTTGACCTAATGTAGATTCGTTAATTGAATTAATAGCATTTGCTAGGACTGTAATATTAAATTTATCCTCATTAATCATATCAACTATAGTATTCCATAAGAATTGTGGTTCAATTACATAACCTAATTCTTCTAATAAAATAGAAACTATATCGTCCTTATACTCCTCACTCTTGAAAGCTTCAGCATAGGTTACTCCACCCTCATCCTTAAGCTCATTATCTACCTTTTCAAGCAATTGCTCAGATAAGAATCTATAGAAAATTAATCCTAATATATAATTTTTAAATTCTGAGGCATCCATATTACCTCTTAAATCATTAGCACACGCCCATAATTGGGAATGTAATTCGTTTTGTTGTTTTGACTGAATTTCATTTGTTTTCATTATAATTTTCTCCTTTGTAATACTTATTTATTATAATTTTGTTTAATGTAAAGTTTAATTCTGCTAACCTTCGATCAACTCGATATTTTTCCAAATATTTCATGTAAAAATTAGCAATCTTATTTTGTTCGTCCATAGATATAACTTCTATCATCATTTCTCTAACATATTGTGTTTTTAAAACGGATACTGCTGCAGTACCTTGCTTTGAGTTTTCAAAATAATTTTTAATTGCTTGGTTTTCATTCAATAACCAACATAAATATGTAGGATTTAAAAGATTAGTATCATGAATCCTAATCCTTAAGAAATTTGATGCAATAAGTTTGTTTTCGCGAGAACAATCTATTACCATCGCACTTCTTGATGTTAATCCCAACACAATATCATTTATTTTTGTAAATTCACAGAAATGTATTTTGCTTCTTTTTATCTTAGAATATAGCACGTCACCTTTAATGTCAGTTTTACCAACATAGTAACTAACCTCCTGCATGCTAATAGTTTCAGCTTCTATCGCATCGTCATGCGGTTCAGCATTAACTCTTGTAAGGATAGTTCCTAGCGAAATGTCAGCTAATTCTGATAATTTTAAGATCATTTATTTCACCTCCGTTGCAATTTACATAAATAGCATAGCCAAAAATTGCAAACTTGTCAATAGGCAAATTTGCAATTTAATTAAATATCGCAATTATTGCAAGAATCTAATGATTGTATTCTTAACGAAATCAATTATTCTTTGGGCTATAGATTTCTTAGCTTTGATAACTGTTGGAATGTTTTCCTTTTCCTTAATCTCTTGGACTTTTTCTTTCTTTAAATCATGCTTAATTTTATCAGGTTCCAAAATGCCACCGAATTCATATTCTTTAATATATTCTTCAATTCTTTCAGGAGTTAAGCCAAAATAATCTGCAGTATCATTAATTTCTTTAATTCTTTGTTCTTCCATGAATTTATTGTATTCATCATCAATTTCCATATCTGGAGTTAATACAGGAGATACTCTTATAATAAATGCTTTAATTAAGTCTGCTTTTGAATGAAGATTATCATCAGTGGATTGATCAATCATATCAAGTAAGTCTTTAAGATCCTTTTCTTTTTCTTCTCTCTTCTCATCTTTAGCTATCTTCTTTAACAAATTAAGAATATATTGAACATTAATTTTATCATTTGCAATTAATTCAATACAGAAATCAATATCGGCTAAAATAGAAATCCTTTGTTTTTGTGTATGTTGTTCTCGAGCTAATGCTAAATATTTGCTTTTATAATCTTCAAAAGTTTGCCTATCTAAACCTAATACTTCTTTGTTAAAAACAAATTCTATAAATGTATTAAGCTTTACCAAGTTACTTAGCATCTCTCTAAAACATATAACAAATTTCTTATTTTTAATTTCATCTCCACCCAGTTCAATTGAATCAGGAGTTGGCGCATAATCTAACAATTCAACATATGATTTTCTAAATTTTTGGATATAATAATCCATATCTTTCATTAATATACCTTCAGTATTATCGGAATTAGAGAATAGCATAATCGCACTATCAACGGCTTTTTTGCTTGTTTGATAACACACGATATTACCATATGGCTTAGTAACTGATTCTACTCTATTTGTTCTTGAGAAAGCTTGAATCAAATCATGATTCTTTAATCTCTTATCCACATATAATGTATTTAAGAATTTAGCATCAAAACCAGTTAAAAACATATTAACTACAATAAGGATATCAATTTCATTAGACTTTACTCTTTTAGTAACATCTTTAAAATATGCATCAAATGTACTAGTACTATATTTAGTTCCAAACATCTTATTATAGTCATCAATGATTCTTTCTAACGAATCCCTTGAATGTTCAGACTTATTTTCTAAATCTTCATTTTGGTCAAATGTAAATATAGCTGCTATTTTTAAATTTTGAGTGTTATACTCTTTAAATAAATCATAATATTTGATTAATGAATCTATATTTTTAGTAGCAAATATCGCATTGTACTTTTGATTCCTGGTTTTCATATGATGTATTTTTAATATATTTTTACAAACATTGGTTAATCTTTCGTTAGCCATTAATACCTCTTCCGTATCAATCGCCTCTACCTTTAAATCATTATCTTCATTATAAGTAGTATTAATTGTTTTAACATAATCAACATTAAATCCTAATACATTTCCATCTTTAATTGCATCTTTAATTAAATAATGATGTGCTTCTTTACCAAATATATCGGTAGTTGTTCTACCATCTTGGCTTGGATTATCTTTAAATCTAGGTGTGCCTGTGAATCCAAAATATTGTGTTTGATATTTATCTTTAAACGCTAATTCGATAGCTTTATGCATATCTCCAAATTGACTCCTATGGCATTCATCAATAATAAATACAATCTTCTTGCCTTTTAAATCTTCCATAGCAGATTTCATTGTTTTAACTTTATTTTCATCATTTTTTAAATCTACGACATCAGTTTTTCCAATCTTGGCTCTATCATCTTTAGATAATACTAATTTACAAACATTAGACATTTTTTGAATTGTCGTTAATATTAATTTTTCAGAAGGATCTTTTAAGTATTTCAAAAGCATATCAGCATCTTCTGTAGCTGATACTGAGCCCTTTTCAAATCTATTAAACTCACTTAAAGTTTGACCATCTAAGTCTTTTCTATCAACCAAGAAGATGACCTTAGCAATACCACCTTGAGCCTTCAATAAAGAAGCGAGTTTGAATGAGGTTAACGTTTTACCTGAACCTGTAGTATGCCATACATATCCATTATGATTACCTTCTGCTCTATCTAATAATGATTCAACTGCAAACACTTGATATGGTCGCATTATTATTAAAGATTTAGCATCCTTATCTAAAATCATATATCTAGATATCATCTTAGATACCCAACACTTAGAAAGGAAGTACATTGTAAAGTCTTGAAGGTTAGAACATCTATTATTTTCTAAATCACTCCAATAGAATGTATATTGAAATGATAAATCACCATCACCATTAGCAAAATATTTAGTATCAACACCATTAGAAATTACAAAAAATTGCACAAATCTAAATAAACCGGTAAGGGAATGCTTCTTATATCTGCATATTTGATTAAAAGCCTCCTTAAAATCAATTCCTCTTCTCTTAAGTTCTATTTGCACCAAAGGCAATCCATTTATTAAAAGCGTAACATCATATCTATTTTCGTATTTACCAACAACAGTTGTTTGGTGTGTTACCTGGAATTCATTTTGGCACCATTCTTTTCTATTAAATAGTTCAACATAAACATCAGTACCATCATCTCTTTTAATGTTTTGAATATTCCTCAAGATTTCAGCACTAGCAAAAACACTCTTTCCTAAAATAACAGCTAATAGTCTTTCGAATTCAGCATCTGATAATGGTTTGCCATTAAAATACTTATTTAGATTATGCTTATTAATTTGGGCTTTAAAATTTTCTAGTAAATCGGCTTCACTATTAATGGTTACTGACTCATATCCATCAGCAACTAATTGTTGCATCATTTTGTCTTCAAGTGCTTTTTCACTTTGATACTTTTCATCAATTGATAAAGACATAAATATTCACTTCCTTAATCCTTAATGTAAATAATTAAAGTTATTAATAATTTTACTATAATTTGCTAATAATGTCATTATTTGACTTAATACCTCGCATAATTATCTCAATTTTTTCAAAACAAAATTCAGATTTTTAAGATAGAATATTGTTGCTTATATCAATTTATATTATTAATGTCACATAACAATCCTAATTTAATGCATAAAAAAGTCCTAGAGAGTGCAATGTCTACACTTTCCTAAGACCTATGTTTTTTAAGAGTTATAAAAAACAAACTGGCACATTGTATCAATAAAATTCTTGAGTTTTTGGTGGGGATAATGGGACTCGAACCCATATGCTTTTCAGCACTAGAACCTGAATCTAGCGTGTCTACCAATTTCACCATATCCCCATAAAATGTATCTTCAAAACAAATCAATAATTTTGCTTATCTTGAATACTTTCATATTCTTTAAAAAGTTTTAAACATTGCTCACGATCTAATTCAAGAATAAATTCATTTTTCTTATTCTCCGTCATCTCATAAAATACCTTATCCCTAAATCCGATGTTTTCCGTATCACCGATATTGCATCCAAAATAAACTTTAGAAATATTAGCCCAAAGAATCGCTCCTAAACACATTGGGCAAGGTTCGGCTGTTGTATATAATTCACAACCACTTAAATCAAACGTCTTTAATTTTTTAGAGGCTTTACGAATCGCCATCATTTCCCCATGACAAGTTGCATCTTGATTTTTAATCACTTCATTATGACCTTTAGCGACAATCTTTCCGTCTTTTACAATCACTGAACCAAAAGGACCTCCATGTCCGGAAGTAATACCTTTTTTAGCTTCTAAAATTGCCGCTTTCATAAATCTATTCATAAAAATTACCCTCTCAACGAAAATATCTTATCATAAACTAATAAAAAAAAGAAGCACCATATTTGGTACTTCTAATCTTTTAATAAAACTTTATATATTACTATTTTTTAGTTCTTGGATGAAATCGATATTTTTATATTTTCTTACCTTAGTAGTTCCTCTTTCATCCATGATTTTTTGAATAATTTCAAGGGCATATTTCGCGGATCTTTGAGACTTCACTTTTAAAAGATGAGGAACTAACTCATATTTCTTTTTATCATAAACATCTTTTACAAAATACTTTTCCTCAATCTTATAATTCGATAAATTAAAGTACATCTTTAAAGTTTTACCGGCAATAGTCAATTTCACTAATAAATCGCGATGGAGACGGAAAGAATCACAAGAATGAGAAAGTCTTGCATTTACCTTTCGATAACTCATCAATTCATTTTTAATTTCATTATAGTACTCTTGTGTTTCACTCGGTAAATCTAACATTTTTTCTTTAAATGAACGACTCACTATTTTTTGCTTCATTTGAGGATGATTTTCATTCTCGTCCTCTTCATCATCTTCATCCTCTTCGTCTTCGTCATCTTCTTCGTTTTCATTAGCGTCGACGACCTTATTTTCATCTTCGATATCTTTTGATTCTGCTTCTTTTTCAACGATTGGAGTTTCAATCTTCTCTTCAACTTTCTCTTCGACAACTTCTTTTTTTGTATTTGCGTGAAGTTCTTCTAATTCCAACTCTAATTCTTCAATTTTTTCTTCTTGTTTTTCTTGAGGCTCTTCATCAACTTCACTTTTACCATGAGACTCTAAAGAAACTTCCAATTTATCTTCTTCGTTTATTGTTTCCCCTTTTCCAATTTCTTGCGCGATTAATACTTGTCCGTTTTCATAATTAGCATCGATTTCATCTTGATCATCATATCCTAAGTATTCATATTGAACTTTATTTTTAGTTAATGTACATAAAAAGTATACAATCATCAAAACAACCGCTACAGCGAGAGCTTTATATAAAACATAAACTACAACTGGTTCGGAACTGAGTTTTTTATCTAAGCAATCACGATAATGATACATTAAAAGAGGCATTAAACAAACAATCGGCAATAATACTTGTCCAAAATAAGCGGATATAGTTTTACGATTCTTGATATTGCTTATTAACCATACCACTTCCCAAACTAATAAAGCGCCTAATGCCACATAAACAAAAATCGTTTTACCATCGATTTGCCGTTGCGATGAATTTAAAAATTTAATCAAATAGTTATAAGTATCTACAAAGAAAAGTGAACCAACAAGTTCTTGCAATAATACGACAAACGTTATAATTGCCGCTAAAAGCAATAATGTTAGAAGAATATATCCGGCCTTTCTTTTTTTCATAACAAACTCCTTCCACTGCGTAATAATTTCTTATTCCTTTTTATTATATCGTAATTAATTTGATTATGCTATTTATATTAAAAAAAACACCCATTCATTCAAAGGTGTCTTCTTTTTTTTGCGATTGGTGGAGCTGACGAGGATCGAACTCGCTACCTCCTCCATGCCATGGAGGCGCTCTCCCAGGTGAGCTACAGCCCCAACGCAAAATAAATTATATGAATATATAAATTAATAGTCAAGAATAAAATAAAATCCTCTCGATTTTAAAATAACCCAAAGTATAAAAAAATTAGCCATGTTACATGTTCCTTAAAATTTACAAACCAGTAGAAGGTGTATTGTTAGTGTGTTTGTGCTTATCTACCAGTTTAGTCGATATAATTCCCAGTAACTATCAACAATTAAGCGACGAGAGCAACATAGCTAATTATCTGATTGAGCAAATCAGATAAGACCATTTTAGTTTATTATGATATTTTGTAAATAATAGCATTGTCTCTTATTTTTAGATAATGTCAACCGCAGCATATTTAAGCCGATTTTTTCGCATTTATTACTAAAAAAATTTATTTAAAAAATTTATAAAATAAAAACGTTCTACTCGAGTAGAATAGAACGATAATGATAGAAATGGTCGGGACGACGCGATTCGAACGCGCGACCTCTAGTTCCCGAAACTAGCGCACTAAACCAAACTGTGCTACGTCCCGAATATCAATTATCAAAATAATGATAACTGACTATCCTCAGGAAGATCATCTAAAGAGCCTAATTTTCTGAGGTTTTCAATATTTTGCAAGTTTAACTTCGTTCGCTTAGACAAATCCTCAACTGAAATAAACGGATTTTTCTTTCTGGCTTCAATTACAGTTTCTGCAGCTTGTTCGCCTAAGCCATCGATAACGCTAAACGGCGGTATTATTGTACCATTTTCTTTATCAACAATAAAGACTTTACTATCTGATTTGTTAAGATTTATTTTTTCAATCTTATAGCCACGTTCTGCCATTTCTAATGCAACGTGTAAAGTTTTTTCTATATCATCATCTTTAGGTGAAAGTTTTTCACCGTTATTTCGACGTTCGTCATATTCACATAATTTAGCAATTATAGCCTTTTCTCCGCCTACCATAACTCCGATATCAAATTGTTTGGCACGAGTTGAAAAATACGAAGCGTAAAATTCCAAAGGATAATATACCTTATACCACGCGATACGACAAGCCATCATCACATAGGCCACCGCGTGTGCTTTCGGGAATAAATATTTAATTTTATTGCACGATTGAATATAATAATCCGGTATTCCTTGTTCCCTTAGCATTTTTTCATCATCCGGATTAATTTTTTTACCTTTTCTCACACTTTCCATGATTTTAAAAGCTTTAGACGGATTAATTCCATGCTGGGTCAAGTAAATCATAATATCATCACGACATCCGATAACCCCGTGAATATCACATATTCCGTTATTGATCAAATCTTGAGCATTACCATTCCAAACGTCGGTACCATGCGATAGACCGGAAATGATAACAAGATCGGCAAAAGTTTTAGGATTAGTCGCTTTAAGCATCTCTCTTGTTAACTTGGTCTTAAATTCCGGCACCGCTAAAACCCCGGTGGTTTCTTTTAAATAATTAGAATGGCAGTTTAATGCTTCTCTAGAAGAAAACAAAGAGATAACTCGCGGATCGGTCGCGTTGATTTCTTGGGGATTGATCCCTGTAATATCACTTAACATTTTTAATTGAGTAGGATCATCGTGTCCCAGTAGATCAAGTTTCAAGACGTTATCGTGGATTGCATGGAAATCAAAGTGGGTGGTTTGCCACGCCGCATTTTGATCATCCGCCGGATATTGAATCGCCGTAAAATCATAAACGTCCATATCGTCGGGAATGACGATGATGCCTCCTGGATGTTGACCGGTTGTTCTTTTTACGTTTTCACATCCCTTAGCAAGATATAATTTTTGTGCTTGTGAAATAGTGCTAGGATCTATTCCTAGTGATTCATAATAGCCTAAAGCAAATCCGATCGCCGTTTTTTCGGCAACCGTTTCTATCGTTCCGGCGCGATAAACATTTTTCTCACCTAACAAAGTCTTAGTTAACTCATGTGCTTGCGATTGATATTCACTTGAAAAGTTTAAATCGATATCCGGAACCTTTTCGGCATTAAAACCTAAGAAGGTTGCAAACGGAATATTTTGTCCATCGCGTTTCATTTCTATATGGCAATGCGGACACTCTTTTTCCGGAAGATCATAGCCACTTCGAATGTTAGGATCGTCGATAAATTCCGAATGTTTGCATTTCGGGCATAAATAATGCGGTGGTAACGCATTGACTTCCGTAATCGAAGCCATCGTCGCCACAAACGAAGAACCGACTGAACCACGAGACCCGACTAAGAACCCATCTTGATTGGCTTTTTGGACAATTTTATGCGCAATATAATAAATGACGGCATATCCGTGAGCGATAATTCCGCTTAACTCCGCTTCCAAGCGTTCCGCGACAATCGAAGGTAAAGGATCACCATACACTTCATAAGCCTTTTTATAAACTAAGTCTTGAAGCATTTCATTGACGTTTTCAATATGTGGCGGATAAAGTTTATCTTTAATTGGATAAATCTCTTCAAAAGAATCCGCAAGAAGATTCGTGTTAGTGACCACGATTTCTTTAGCCTTCTCTTCACCTAAAAAAGCAAAGTCACTTAACATTTCATCCGTCGGTCTAAAATGTTGTGAAGGGTTTTCGACATGTTGTTTTCCACGCCTAATTAAATTCAAAGGATGAAGCGAGGAGTTTTTAGCCGGCTTCGCGGAAATATAGACGTCGCGGAAAATCTTTTGATAGGGATGTAAATAATGACAATCGCTGGTTGCTATGACCATTTTATCCAATTCATCTGCCGCTTCTACGATATCAGTTAAAATTGTTTGTACTCTTTCTTCGCTTTCAATTTGTCCGGAATTAATTAAGTACGAATAATTTTCAATCGGTTGCACTTCGATAAAATCATAAAATTTCATCTTCTCTTTGACGATGTTTTTGCTTCGCGTAGAAGCGGTATCGAATACTTCGCCATTAAAACAAGCACTGCCGATCAATAGATGCTCACGATATTTTTCAATTTCGCTTCTAGGAATTCTAGGACCGCCGGCATAATACTTAATGTGTGACATTGAAATGAGTTTAAAAAGGTCTTTTAATCCTTGAGCGTCGCGAGCATAACAAGTGATGTGCTTAGGGCGCAAATTTTTAGCCATTTCCGGATTATACAAATCATTTAAATCACGATGGCGAAGTTTCGGGTTATCTTTTGTAAGACGTCCTAACATCGCAATCCACACAAAAGTTAAAACTTCCGCATCATAGTCAGCACGGTGTGCTGATTCTTCATCATATTCGACTTCGCATTGCCTTGCCGTGGCTCCTAAATTGTGGAATTTATTTTTAGCAAAAAGATATTGTGATAAAGGTAAAGTATCGATAACCGGATTATCTAATTCCTCATAACCTAAGTTGACTAAATTTTGGTTCATAAAACCGACATCGAAGTTAGCATTATGGGAAACGAGAATCGCATCTTTACAAAATTCTCTGATCACATTGATCACTTTATCGATCGTCGGTTTCCCTTTTAACATTATCGGTGTGATATTAGTGATTTCTGTCGTCTTTTCGCTAATTTCAAAACCCGGATTAATCAGCAAGTCGAGACGATCGGCAATTAAACCTTCTTTGTATTTAACCGCGCCAAATTCAATGATTTTATCGTATCTTGCCGATAAACCTGAAGTTTCTAAGTCAAAAGAAACATACGTAGCTTTATTTAGTTCGATATCCGAAGGATTCATAATATAGCTGAGTTTTTCATCATACATATAAAGTTCGGAGCCATAGATCATTTTAATTCCGGCTGCTTTCGCCGCTTTTTGGGCTTCCGGGAAAGCTTGAACCACCCCATGATCCGTGACGGCGATGGCTTTATGGCCCCATTTTGCGGCTTGATCGATATAATCGCTAATTGAAGTCACACCATCCATAACCGACATTTTAGTGTGTACGTGAAATTCGACTCTTTTCTCTTTTGCCGTATCTAAGATCTCTTTTTCAAAAGGTTCATCGATGATCGCTATAGAACGAGCTACGATTTGCAACCGTTGATTATAATCCGACAAGGAAACTCTGGCTTTAATTTTCAAGTGTTCGGCTTTTTTAATTAATTCAAGTTTTTCAGGCGTAAAGTTTCGGTTATTTTCAAACACCAAAACTTCGACTGAGTCAGTGCGGTCATAGATATATAACGTAAGCATTTTTTTACCCTTAAAGGTGGTTCTATCTTCCGCATAAAAATTCTTACCTTCAAAAGACACATAGCCACTATCGGCATTGAGGTCTTTAAGCATGATTTCTTTACAAGGACCTAACACTTTATAACGTCCGCCATCAAAAGAATCATACGAGCCATAACGGCTTTCCAATTGACGAAATTTTTCCTTAATCACTGGCAAAAACTTTTCCATCTCTTCAAATCTTTGCTTTAAAACTCCATCGCCGCTTCGTTCTTCGTGCTTAATTTCAAAATCGAGATCGATATCATCCAAGAATTCTTCCCATTCCGCTAAAACCGGTGAAAAGTAATTGTAATGAAGCGAACCATTAAAGATGAAAGTGATGCTTTGTTTACCACCGCTAAAAGATGGCATCTGTGCTTCACTTAAACCCGTATTGTACACAAAATTATCTTTCAATAAATCATATACGTCTTGAACCGTATAAAAATTTCTATGAATAAAAGAAAGATTTACTTTATAGGTCGGTAAACTTAAGCCATTAAAGATTCTTTGATAATCAAGGTAATTTAATTTTTGATTGACATATATTTTTGCCTCTAAAACATTATTTTTCTTATCAAAAGAACATGAAAAACCGACTCCTTCATAGGGAGTGATATCTTCAATTTGAAGGCTTTTTAAAAATCGTTCAAATACTTTATCCACCGCTATATCCTCACTACTTAAAAATTATATTATGTACTTTATGATATCTTTGAAAAGAACCACTATCATCAATCCAAATAACAAAACCATGCCGACCGTGGCCGCGATATTTTTAACTTTACTCGGCATTTCTTTTCGGGTGATGCCTTCAAATGCCACCACCAATAAATGCCATCCATCTAACCCTGGGAAAGGCAAAATATTCATCACTGCTAAGTTTACCGAAATAACGCCCCATAATCTTAAAAAATAACCAAATCCGTCTTTAAAAGCGTTTTTACTCGCTTCAAATATCGCAATAGGACCGCCTAAATTTTCAAATCCTTCTTTGCTGAAAAGCGTCCCTAAAGCTTTAACAATGATCACTGATGATTCTCCGGTCTCTTTAAACGAGGAAGAAAGCACTTCGCCGAAATTCAAAGCACGATAGTGAAGTCCGATTCCCGTCCCTTCAAAGCTATAAGTCAAAGAATCACCTTCTCCGACAACTTTTAAATCTAAAACAATCGGTGTTTTATTATTAACGTGCAAAGTCATCTGCACTTTATCATTTTGCGTAAGAGGATAAAATTCGGATTTATTAACTCTATCGTCCGTCAATAAGTGATTAATCGCTCGGATTAAATCATTGCCATTATTGATGTCGGTAGTATATTCGACAGTCTTACCATCGATAGTTCCTAAATAATCGAGTTTAATAATTTCATCATCTTCACGCAAGCCTTGATTATACGCCGTTCCGTTTTCTAAAACTCTAAAGGAACGATACGATGTGTCGATTTGTTCCGTAGTGGCAAAATATCCGATAAAAAACAGAAAGGCCAAAACCATATTGAGTGTGACGCCGGCCACCATGATAATAGCTCTTTTCCATTTGGCGATTCCCAATAACGAACGTTCTTTAGGAAGATTTTTGATTTCTTCATCTTCGTCATCTTGATTTTCATCTTCGCCTTCACCCACCATAGAGACGTATCCGCCTAAAGGAATCGCTCTTAAAGAATATTGTGTTTCGCCCCATTTCTTTTTTAAAAGCAAGGGACCAAAACCAATCGAAAATTCACGACAATACACTTTGAATAATTTAGCCATCGAAAAATGGCCTAATTCATGAATTGTCACTAATAATCCTAAACTAATGATAAATAAGATGATGTTAATAAGAAAATCCATTACATTTCCTCCTCAATCAAGCGCCACGCTTCTTGATAAGCCCAAGAGTTGACATAAACTAAATCATCAAGGGTCGGGTTATCGATGATGCGATGGGAATCCATCACTTTTTCAATGATCGTTTCAATGCGATTAAATTTCAATTTATTAGTCCTAAATGCCAAGTTGCACGCTTCATTCGCGGCATTTAAGACACATGGTAAGGTTCCTTTGGTTTTTAATGCTCTTCTTGCTAAAGCTAGACCTGGATACCTCTTATTATCGAGTTTTCTAAAATGCAAAGTTTGCATCTTTTCTAAATCAAGCGAGGGAAGGTCATTATGGTGATAGCATTCGCCATATAACGCATATGAAATCGGTATCCGCATATCAGCGATTCCTAAATCCGCCACAAACGAATGATCGCTACATTCGATCATCGAATGAATTACCGATTCATCGTGAAGCAAGACATCGATCCGTTCTTCAGGAATTCCAAAAAGATAATGAGCTTCAATGATTTCAAAGCCTTTGTTGATCATCGTCGCCGAATCGATAGTAATTTTATCGCCCATGGACCACGAAGGATGCTTTAAAGCGTCTTCAACCGTGACGTTTTGAAGTTCCTCGCGTGATAAATCGCGAAAACTACCACCCGAAGCCGTTAAAATCAATCTTAAAACATCGGTGTCTTTTTTCGCTTTAAGACATTTGCTTAAAGCCACGTGTTCTGAATCGATGGGATAAAGATGACTTAAAGGATGCTCTTTCAATAGTTTATTGATCAGTTCACCACCAACCACCAAGGTTTCTTTGTTTGCCAAAGCGACATCCAAATTAAGTTCGAGAGCCTTAACTGTAGGAACAAGTCCTGCAAATCCGACTAAAGCGTTGACTAAAAGATCGCACGAGGAATCCTCTAACAATTTTAATATACCCTCTTCTTGATTATAAAAAACCACCGAAGGAAATTCTTTTTTTAATATCTCTGTTCCTTCTTGGCTTTCGATGTAACAAAAGTGAATACTTGGATGGGAACTTATTATTTTTCTCATTGCATCGATGTTTTTTTGACAACAGACACCAATCAGTTCAAAATCTTGCTTATTATCATCGATAAGAGAAATAGTTGAACGACCGACGCTTCCGGTCGCCCCTAATAAAACGATCTTTTTCATTATGATATAAACGGAAAGTTAATGATCGTCAAGAGCACTAAAGTTACTGCTAAGCAAGTGACAATAACTGAGTCAAAACGATCTAATACACCACCATGTCCCGGTAATAAATTTCCAAAATCTTTGATGTTAAAATGGCGCTTTATCGCTGAAAACATGAAATCGCCCAACACGGAAATCACCGCGATAATCACCGACACCAATAAAACCCAATACCAATGTTCGATATCTAAATATCCTTTAAGTATCGGTGCATTCAAGGAATCGCATATTAGCGCAAACGAAAAACTTAAAATTGTCGATATACACATACCACCGACAAATCCTTCCCAGGTTTTTTTAGGTGAAATACGTGGATTCATTTTATGTTTTCCTAAAAGAATACCGGTAATATAGCCTCCCGCATCGCATAAAAGGGCGCCACCGACCACGTAAATAAATAACAAACATGATAAAAACTGATTTGAGTAATTAAAATGTGTTAAAGCAACCGGACAATAACGCAAGAAGTAAATCGATTGAATTCCTACCCCGATTAATAATGACATCGTCGAAACATAGCAGACTTCATTTATACCAAAATCTTCATACATTAACGATAATAAGAAAAGTCCTCCGATAAGAACCGCAAAACCCATCGTCGAAACACGCATATCATTCATCAGGAACATATTATCTTTGACTGAAGCAATTTCGGTATTTTTCACAAAAATCCAATAAATGAAAGATAAAGTCATTATCATTGAGAATGATTTTACGATTATATTAATTTTAGGATTTCGTGGTGCATTCAAAAATTCAATGATTGCTAAAACTGCAGCTACGAGCACGAAGATAAAAAAGAACCAATCACCAAAGATAATTGCCGGAACTCCTATCAACAATAAAGCGAGTGCCGTAGTTATCCTGACTGAAAAAGATTTTTTAGTATCTTCGGTAATTTTATTTACTTTCATATTTTATTCCCCCAAATCGCCGATCGCGTTTAGAATATTCTTCAAGGACTTTTAAAAATTGCGGCCTTTTGAAATCCGGCCAGTGGTCATCGATAAAAACAAATTCGGCATAAGCAGCTTCATATAGCATGAAGTTAGAAATGCGCATTTCACCTGAAGTCCTTACAAGGACATCAATTGGTGGTAAATCGTGTGATTCCATCGCACTTTCAAAAGTAGATTTATTGATATCTGAAATTGAGAGGGTTCCTTTTTTCACCTTTGTCGCCAACTCAATAGCGGCATTGACAATTTCATCTTGACCACCATAATTGAGACAAATATTTAAAATAAAACCATCATTGTTTTTAGTGATTTCTTTAGCTTTTCTTATCGCTTCTTGAGCGGACGTCGGCAATCTTGTCAAATCCCCTAAAGTCACTACTTTGGCATGATGTTCGTTAAGTTCATCAATCTCGTCGCGAAAAAAGGTTTCCAACAAATTAAATAAATAGTCAATCTCCTTTTGGTCTCTTTTCCAATTTTCGGTTGAAAAGCAAAATAAAGACATTACTTTTATATTAAACTCTTCACATAAAAATGCAGTTTCTTTTATTCTTTTGCATCCTTCACGATGTCCCATAGAGCGTGGTAATCCCCGCCTTTTAGCCCAGCGACCATTCCCATCCATAATAAAAGCAATATGATTAATCGGTTTATAAACGATATTTTGATTTGCTTTATTTTTTTTGAAGAGTGCCATAAAGATCCCTCCCCTCTTTGTTATAATTATACATTAAGGAGTTAAAATATAAAAATAGTATTTTTATATTTTTGTCGTTTACATTAAGTGATTAATAATAGATTTTATTATCAACTTTTTTGGTTTTTATCATAAATTTGCAATTTCTGAAAATTTATAAGCCAACCTTTTTAATACATATAAAGTTTGTTTTATATTTGAAAATTAGCAATTAGTAAATTTTCAAATCTTCGCTGATAAAATATTTGCATTATTAAACAAAATAAAAATACCTCCAAAGTGGATTACAATTTGCATCGTGAATTTGTTGTATATTTTGCAATTTGTTTTTATCCACTATGGAAGGTATAAATATCACTTATTAAATTGTCATGATGTCTTTTTCTTTTTCAGCGTATTCAGCATCGATTTTTTTGACGAATTCGTCGGTGATTTTTTGGACTTCATCTTCAAGTGATTTTCTTAAATCTTCGGGAAGTTCTTTATCCTTTTTTAATTCATCGTTTTGCTCTCTTCGAATATTGCGAATCGCAACTTTAGCATCTTCAGCATATCTTTTTGCGGTCTTGGCTAAATCTTTTCTCCGTTCTTCAGTGAGAGCGGGAATCACAAGACGGATAGTATTTCCGTCATTGATTGGATTAATGCCTAAATCGGAACTATTAATCGCCCCGAGAATTAACTTTAAGGTTTCACGATCGTAAGGCTTAATTAATAGTTGCCGTGGTTCCGGCACCGATATCGACGCCACTTGATTAAGCGGTGTCATCGATCCATAATAGTCAATTTCGATGCAATCAAGTAAAGTCGGCGAGACTCTACCGGTTCTTAAAGTGTTGAAATTGTTTTTCAATGACTCAATGCTTTTTTGCATTTTTTCACGAGTTTCTTCGACAATGATTTCCTCTATCATAATATTTATATCTCCTTTTTAATAGTTGTTCCGATATCTTCGCCATCGAGTATTTTTTCAAAATTTTCCAATTTATTCATATTGAAAACCCGAAGTTCAATGTCTGTATTCATACATAACGATAAAGCGGTGTTATCCATGACGCTAAGATCTTTCGCTAGCATTTCTTTATAAGAAAGCTTAGGGAAGAAAACAGCATCGGGATTTCTTTTCGGATCAGCAGAATAAACGCCGTCAACGCCATTTTTAGCCATCATAATCGCGTCACATTCCATTTCATTGGCCCTTAATGCCGCGGTCGTATCGGTTGTAAAATACGGAATCCCGGTTCCACCGCCAAAGATTACCACGCGATTTTTTTCAAGATGGCGAATCGCTCTTCTTCTAATATATGGTTCAGCGACTTCTTTTATTTCAAACGAAGTCATCACTCGCGATTGAACTCCGATATTTTCCAAAGATGATTGTAACGCTAACGCGTTAATAATCGTACCTAACATTCCCATATGATCGGCGGTAGTTCTTTCAACTCCGATTGAATCTGCAAGTTTACCCCGCCAAATATTCCCGGCTCCAACCACAACGCAGACATCGACGCCGCGATTAACCATAAGTTTAATTGCCATGGCCACTTCTTTTAGACGCTTCGCTTCCAATATACCATTATTGGTATGATCAGCCAAAGCTTCCCCACTGAGTTTGACTAAAACGCGATGATATTTATTTGCCATTTATATTGCTCCCTTCTCGCTTATAAAAAGCACTCTTAAAAGAGTGCCTTTTGTCAGTTATTCATTTGTTTTGCAACTTCTTCTGCAAAGTTTTCTTCGCGTTTAGCGATTCCTTCACCGACTGCATAACGTACAAATTTTACAACTTGAGCGTTGTGACTCTTCAAGAAATTACCAACTTTATTTCCCGCATCTAGCAAATAGTCTTGTTCGACTAAAACCGATTCGGCAAAATATTTGTTAACTTTTCCTTGAATAATTTTAGTAATGACTTCTTGCGGTTTACCGGCAAGTTTAGGATCGGACTTACTGGCTTCTAATTGAATTTTTGTTTCATTTTCAATCGCTTCAGCAGGAATCTCTTCGGTTGTCACATACGAAGGATTGTTAGCGGCGATATGCATCGCAACGCCTTTGGCTAATTCGTCGTCACCGCCAGAAACAAGGGCCAACACCGAAATTTTACCGCCCATATGAATATATGCACCAAAATGCTCAGAAGCTTTTTTGGTTACGATTTCAAATCTTCTGAAATCAAGTTTTTCACCGATTTTAACGGTGGCATTAGTGAAAAGTTCCGCCGTTAAATCCTTGGCACAATTGATACAGCCTGGTTTCTTTTCTAAAACTAAGTCAGCTACATCTACCACCAATTTTTTGAAATCATCGCTTTTGGCAACAAAATCTGTTTCACTGTTAATTTCAAGAATGACGGCTTCATCACCTTTGGCGACAACATAAGTCAAACCTTCAGCAGCAATACGCGAAGCCTTTTTGGCCGCTTTGGCAATACCTTTTTCACGAAGCCATTCGCAAGCCTTTTCAACATCGCAATCGGTTTCCAATAAGGCTTTCTTGCAATCAAGCATTCCAGCCCCGGTGCGATCACGTAAAACTTTAATTAATTCAATAATATCGCTGGCCATAGTTTACTCCTTATCTTCTACTACTTCCGCTGCCGCTTCTTCTTTTTTCTCTTCTTTCACTGCTTCTTTAGCGGGTTCTTTAGTAGCTTTTTTTCTAGTCTTTTTAACTTTGACCTCTTCTTGAACGGGTTCTTCCGGTTTAACTTCTTCTTTTACTTCTTCAGCTGGTTTTTCTTCTTGAACTTTTTGAGTTTTTTCAACCGGTTTTTTAAATGGTTTACGAGATGGTTTTTTCTTACCTTGTTGAGCATCTTCACGCGCTTTTTGACGAATTTGTTTTAATTCTTCGGCGCGATCGGCTTGTTCAAGAGCAACTTCCATAGAAACTTCATCTTCAGGATTGACATTGTAAGCAGTGATGGTTTGACCACCTTTAGCTTCAACGACGGCATCCGCCATTAAACCAACGATAAGTCTTACCGCGCGAACCGCATCATCATTCGACGGGATCACATAATCGACCAAATCCGGATCACAGTTAGTATCGACAATACCGAAAACCGGAATCCGCAATTTACGAGCTTCGCTTACCGCATTGTGTTCCAAGCGAGGATCAACGACAAATAAAGCATTTGGAATCTTTCTCATGGATTTAATGCCATCGAGATTCTTCAATAATTTTTCTTTTTCTTTTCTCAATAAAATCGCTTCTTTTTTAGGAAGAACGTCGTACGATCCGTCATCTTCCATCGCTTCTAATTTATTGAGATATTTAATTCTTTTTTGAATAGTTTTAAAGTTGGTGAGAGTTCCACCCAACCAACGGGTTACCACATAGAATGATCCAGAACGTAACGCTTCTTCTTGAATAATTTCTTGACATTGTTTTTTAGTGCCGACAAAGAGCACCTTTCCACCATCAAGGACAATTTTCTTTAAAGCCAAGTATGCTTCTTGAATCTTTTGAGCACTTTTGACTAAATCGATAATGTGAATTCCGTTCTTATTAGCATAGATGTATTTTTCCATCTTCGGATTCCATCTACGTGTTTGATGACCGAAATGTACACCTGCTTCAAGCAGGGCTTTGGTTGAAACAATCGCATCTTCTTCACTATGAACGACTGTTTCCATGATGTTGTCGGAAGCCACTTCTTCTTTGGCTTCTTCTTCGACTAAGACTTCTTGTTCTTCACTCATTTTTTGAGTTCCTCCTTTTGTTATTTACCTCTTTCACTTCGAACAACAACCCTAAAGATATTTTCTTTAGACGTGGCGGTTGAATCCATGAAATGTGTTGTCTCTCTAAGCGAGAGCCATATAATTTTAGCATAGGCTTGCCATTTTAACAACAACTTTTTGCCGATAATTTCCTATTTTGCTTAATTTTTTTCTTGTTTTTTAGCCCTTGGAAAGCTTATATCATAAATCTTTTTCATTTGTTCCAAAGAGACATGCGTATAAATCTGTGTGGTTGATAAAGATTCGTGTCCTAAAATCTCTTGAATCGTTTTTAAATCTGCACCTTGATTCAACATGTGTGTGGCAAAACTATGGCGAAATTTATGTGGGTGTAATTTTAAATAAACCCCTGTTTTCTTTTCAATCGAATGAAGAATATACTCTACTCCACGCGACGTAAGCTGTTCACCATGATCATTTAAAAAAACATAATTTATTTTATTCGTTGTTTGATTTTTGTTTAATAATTTTTTCCTTACGTCTTCAAGATAATTATTCAAAGACTTAAGCGCGCTTTGTGAAATGGGTACTAGTCGTTCCTTGTCGCGTTTGCCGATAACACGCATAAACCGCTCCCGAAAATTTATATCTTGCAAAGTCAAAGAAGTTAATTCGCTGACTCTTAATCCAGAAGCAAACAATAATTCAATTATGGCCTGATCCCGATCTTTTAAAAAATCATCACGTTCACTATTAGCCCTAAACAATTGATCTATTTCATTTAAATACATAAAATCCGGAAGATTTTTATCGGTTTTCGGTTTCACGATATTAAGAAAAGGATTCATATCAATATAGTTTTTTTTAACCAACCATTCAAAAAATTGCTTTAAAGCCGTAATTTTTCGTTGCAAAGAACGTTTTGAAATTCCTTTTGTGACTTCATATCGCATGTAATTTCTAATCAAAGTTTTATCTATTTGTTTAAGAGTATAATTCTCATCATTAGCATATTTTAAAAATTGTTCCACATCAATTCTGTATGCGTCAATCGTATGAGGCGAGTATTGCTTCTGTTGGCCTAAATATATATTGAAATAATCGTTTAAAATCTTACTCATTCAAGAACTCCTTTAAAGCTGCAATGGCTCTTTGAGATGCGATTTCTTTGTCTTTAGGGCAATTGTAAACTATTCCAAAATTAGCATTCATCGGCGCAAAATTTTTAGCTGAAGTCTTCATTAAATAATTGATCAAGGAACCACACATCGTCTCTAAGGGAAAATCGCGCATCGGTTTATTTTTTAATCTTCTTTCAAGATGAAAAGCCGCGATAAGTCCGCTCATCGCCGATTCAACATATCCTTCCACTCCGGATAATTGTCCTCCGATAAAAATATCAGGATCACACTTTAAAGATAAATCGCTGTTTAAAACTTTAGGAGCACAAATAAAAGTATTACGATGCATTAAACCATAACGATAAAACTCGGCTTTTTCTAACCCCGGAATCAAGCGAAAAACTCGTCGTTGTTCGCCATAAGTAAGATTGGTTTGAAAACCGACCATATTATAAAGCGAGGCTGAAGCGTTGTCTTGACGCAATTGCAATACCGCATAAGGTCTTATTCCATCTTTTTCAAGTCCCATCGGTTTTAAAGGACCATATCGTAATGTTTTTTCGCCCCGTTTAGCCATCACTTCAATGGGCATACAGCCTTCGAAAACCTTATCAAAATCATGTAGTGACGCTACTTGAGCGTTTATTAATTCGGAATAAAATTTTTCATATTGTTCTTTGGTAAAAGGGCAATTTATATAAGAATCGTCCCCTTGATTATAGCGGGATTTTCGATAGCAAATATTCATGTCCAATGAATCATAAGCGATAATCGGTGCTGCCGCATCATAAAAAAACAGCGGTTCTTCTCCGATTTTATTTTGAAGAGCTTTTATTAAATTGTCGCTAGTCAAAGGTCCGGTACAAATAAGGTTATATCCTTCTTTAAAATCCTTGACTTCTTCTTCGTAAATTGTGATCATCGGTTCACTTTTTATTTTTTCAGTCAAATATGCAGCAAAACGTTCGCGATCGACTGATAAAGCGTTACCCGAAGGAACTTTATTTGTTTCAGCCGCTTCCATCGTTAAAGAACCTAAAAGCCGTAATTCTTCTTTTAAAAGTCCACACGCATTATCTAACCGATTACTTTTTAAAGAATTTGAACAAACCAGTTCTCCAAAATTGTCGCTATGATGCGCGGGACTTTTAGTATGCGGCTTTTGTTCAAACAAATTTACTTTAAAGCCATGACGGGCTAAATAATAACTTGCTTCAACACCCGCCAAACCGGCGCCTATCACATTAATCGTTTTCTGTTCCATATTCTTCCTCAAAAACCATTATAGCATCTATCATAAAAAAACAGGATGATTTCCTGTTTTGATTTTTTTATTTTTTTATCGATTCTGTATAACGGCATTTTGGAAAATTAGAGCAAGCGATAAAATCACTTTTTTTACCAACTCCTTTGCGAATCAGCAAAGTGCCACCGCATTTAGGACACACGCGATTTTCGATTTCAATCGGCTTGTCCTTTTCAATATAGTTACATTGAGGATAACCGCTGCAACCATAAAATTCGCCTCTTTTTGATTTGCGGAGAACCAATGGTTTTCCACATTTTGGACAAAGTTTATCTTCATTAATTTGCGGTTGCTCTTTTTCTTCTTTTTTTACATAGTGACATTCAGGGTATCCAGAACAAGCGATAAACACCCCAAATCTTGAAGATTTCAATTCCAAATCTTTGCCACAAACTGGGCACTTGCCATAAGATTCAATCCAAGTTTCACTAGCATTTTCATAAAGTTTTTGAAATGAACTATAAAATTGATTAAGCAACGTCAATCGAGAAGAAGAACCCTCAACGATGTTATCTAATAAAGTCTCCATCTTCGCGGTAAATTTTTCATCCATAAAAGTCGGAAAATATTTTTCAAGTCGATCAGTGGTGAGCATTCCTTGTTTTGAGGGAATCAAAGCACCATTTTCGGCTTTGATATATTCGCGTTTATATAATGTCGAAATCGTCGAAGCGTAAGTTGACGGTCTTCCAATACCGACTTCTTCCATCGTTTTTACAAGACGCGCTTCAGTAAATCTTGAGGGAGCTTTCGTAAAATGTTGTTCTTTGACAAATTCATCGACATCGTAAGTCAAGCCTTCTTTAAACTCCGGCAAAGATTTCGTGTCATCTTCTTCTAGATTATAGATTTTTGTAAAGCCATCGAAAACTAGAACCGAGCCGTCGGTTTTAAACTCATAATCTTTATTAGTGAGTTTTACTGAAGTGCTTTCATCAATTCTAGGTGCCATTAACGAAGCTAAGGCGCGATTATAAATAAGGGTATAAAGATTGTATAAATCCCGAGACAAATATTCTTTCATTTTTGAAGGAGTATTCAATAAAGAAGTCGGTCTTATCGCTTCGTGAGCATCTTGCACTTGACCTTTTTGACTTTTACGAATCTTAGCGTGGCCGAGATATTGTTTACCATATTCATTTTCAATGAATTCATTAGCGCTATTTATAAATTCGGGAGATAAACGAACCGAATCAGTTCTCATATAAGTGATAAGTCCTGTAGTTTCAGAACCTAATTCGATTCCTTCGTATAATTTTTGAGCCAACAACGATGTCTTAGCCGTTGAGAATTTGTATCGATTATAAGCCTCTTGTTGCAAAGTAGAGGTCGTAAAAGGAGGTTTGGATTCAATCTTTTTGATTGTTTTTTTAACTTGACTACAAACGAAAGTGCGTGGCAAATCAGTTAAAATCTCATTTGCTTCCGCTTCATTTTTAATCTTGAGATCTTTATCGGCTTTCTTATCGAGTTTAGCGGTAAATAACTTATTATTAAAAGAGGCTTCAATAGTCCAATATTCTTCTGGAACAAAAGACTGTACTTCTTTTTCACGGTCGGTAATAAGCTTTAAGGCCACCGATTGAACCCTTCCTGCTGAAATCGAACCGATCTTCCTTTTGAGCATAGTCGATAATTTAAAGCCCATAATGCGATCGATTATTCGCCTTGTTTCTTGACTTGACACTAAATTCAAGTCGATGGTTCGCGGTTTATCGAGAGCTTTCATAATGGCAGGTTTGGTAATTTCGTGAAACTCGAGACGTTTAGTGTTTTTTACATCGAGATTCAAGACTTCCGCTAAATGCCACGATATCGCTTCACCTTCACGGTCAGGGTCGGTTGCTAAGATGATTTCATCTGCCTTTTTAGCTTCCTTTTTCAATGAAGCCACGACTCTTTTTTTATCTTCGCTAACTATATATGTAGGTTTAAAATCATGTTCGATATCAACGCCAAGTCCGCCTTGACCCGTAGTCGATAAATCACGAATATGTCCGTATGAAGCCATCACTTTGTAATCGGAACCTAAATATTTTTCGATCGTGTGACTTTTAGCAGGTGATTCAACAATGACAAGTTTCATTATTACTCCTCCTAACTTCTAATAAATTTAATCATCTAATAAAGCATTGTCAAGTGTAATAGAACGACTTTTTTTCGACAAAATCTCTTTATTATTAAAGATAATAATAAAAAAATTTTTAATGAAATTCAGATAATATCTCATGACCGGAGCAAATGAGGATTGCTCCTTCTTTAATAAGGCGATTGCAAATCGAATTGTCAAATATCGATGATGGCACGCAAAAGATATCGCGACCACTTTCAAGGCCATAATTGATTGTGGAAATCGTTCCTGACTTTGGCTTAGCTTCAACAACCACAATTCCGGCCGCTAATCCGGCGATAATGCGATTCCGCATCGGAAAAGAATCTTTTACATATGCATTTTGCGGAGGATATTCACTTAGTATTAAACCTTCTTCGGTTAATCTTTGATATAAACTTAAATTATCTTGAGGATAGCAATAATCAATACCCGTTCCTAAAACAGCGATAGTATAACCATCTTCCTCTAAAGCAGTTTGATGCGCGATGGCGTCGATTCCTCGAGCCATTCCCGAAACAATAACCACTTCCTCCTCTTCAATTAATTCTTTAACAATTTTCTTCGCAGCTTTTTTACCATACGAAGAAGCGTTACGAGAACCGATTACCGCTAATCGCGGACTAAGATTAAGCAATTCGACTCTCCCTCGATAAAATAACACAAATGGTGGTTTTGAAACATTCTTCAACGACACCGGATATAAATCATCGATTAAAGTAAAGTAAGATTCATGACAACTTTCAATCAATTCGCGTGCTATGCTTTCCTCGATTCTTTCTTTGCGTTTCAAGCAATCGTAAATCGCATCCCAATTACCATGATGCTTAAGTGAATAATATAGAAGAATTTCTTGAAAAGTCAGCATATAAAAAACCTCCTCATTAAATAAATAAGGAGATTTGAAATAATTTTTAAAATAATGGGATTTTTTGGTGCAATTCTTTTACCGGTCCATAAGAATAGCGATAAACACCCTCAATTGGCCCGTATTTTTGCAATGCCGAAAGATGTTCTTTGGTTGGATATCCTTTATGTTTAGCAAATCCATATTGAGGATATGTTCGATCAAGTTCAATCATAATATCATCACGAGTAACTTTAGCTAAAATACTCGCCGCCGCGATAGATAAAGCCTTGGCATCACCTTTAATGATATTCTCTTGAGGAATCGTAATATTTTTAAGCGGCATCGCATCCGTCAAAATATAATCCGGTTTTACTTGAAGACGTTTTACCGATTCAAACATCGCCAAACGACTAGCTTCATAGATGTTGATTTCATCGATTTTTTTCGGAGAAATAATGGTAATTTCGTAAGCGATGGCATTTTCTTTTATTTCTTGAAAGAGCTTGCGCCTTTTTTTATCCGATAATTTTTTTGAATCATCGATTTCATCATTGCGATAATTTTTGTCAAATATAACCGCCGCCGCGACCACCGGTCCTGCTAGAGGGCCACGCCCAGCTTCATCACATCCGGCGATATACGTATATCCTTTTTTATAAAGAGCACGCTCATAATCAAGACTCATAAGGTACCTCATCAAGGACAACTTTAGCAATTAATCCTTCTTTGAATTCTTTTAGTAATAATCGTTCAGCTCGATCATAATCAATTTCGCCACCTTTTAGCAAAAGGCCGCGACTCTTTGCTATCATTTCCAAAATCGTGTTTTGATCATATGGCTCTTGAAGTGAAATGCCATATCGTGATTCAAGATTAGGCATTAAATTCTTAGCGAAAATAACTACAAACAATCTATCTAATAAAACGGTAAGTGGCACATTTTGTTCTTTCATTGAACCAATCAAAGCCAAGTTAATCGCCGTCAATCGATCTTCATAATGCGGTGGTAAGATACCTGGTGTATCAAGTAACTCCAATTGTTTATCAACTTTGATCCATTGTTGCGCTTTAGTGTGTCCTGGAGTATTAGCAATAGAGGCGGCGTAACGACCGCTAAGACGATTGATCAAAGTTGATTTACCGACATTGGGAATGCCTAAAATCATCGTTCTTAGAGGTTGAGGTTTTAATCCTCGAGAACGATAACGATCATTTTTTTCTTGCCCCAATTTTGAAACCTGCAATCTAATTTCTTCGATGTCCTTTTTTTTAGACAAATCCGCCAGCACCACTTCGTATCCTTGATTTTGGTAATATTCTTTGAATTGCACTGCAGTTTTTAAATCCGCCAAATCGCTTTTAGACATTACCAAAAGACGCTTTTTATTAGCAATCAAGCGATTTAAAAAAGGATTCTTACTAGATAAAGGAACTCTGCAATCGACAATCTCAATAACAACATCGATAAGTTTTAATTTTTCTTCAATCTGCCGTAAGGCTTTTTGCATATGCCCCGGAAACCACTGAACTCCTTTTTGTTGCATAACTAATACCTAAAAAAACATCCACGAACGATACTCTTTCGTCCCACTTCTACAAGTTTTATTTTCAAGATCAACTTCACATTTGCCAAATATAACTTTTAAAACACCTGTAATTTGATCACTTTTGACAATTCCGACGGCTCCTCTAGAATCCATCGAATTACCACGATTATCACCCATGACAAAATATTCTTCCTCTCCAAGTTTCAAGCCTTGAAGAAATAACTCACTTCCACGATATTCATAAGAATATGTTAATCTTTTATTAACTTCGCTCAAAAAAAATTGTTCAGTCTTTATTTCGTTAATGTATAAATCACCATTTTGGGGGTCAATTCTCATTGTTTCATTTGGTAGTCCAATCACTCTTTTAACTAAAAGACGTTCCTTGTCATTAGTATTGTCTTGGTATTTAAAAGTGATGATTTGAAACCGAGAAATACTATTTTTAGCCCAAGAAGTTATCTCAATTAAACCAAAATTTCCATCGACCAAAGTATCATTCATTGATGAACCCGAAACGATAACTTCTTCATACATCAAATTTTTAACAAGAACCGAAGAAGCGACGACAAAAAGTAAAACAAGTAAAACATTGGTAATGATTTTCAAAACTTTCTTGGTTTGATCACTCATTTCACTATAACCTCTTTAGATATTATATATCATTTAAAAATAGATACCAAACTTTGTTTTTGGAATTAAAAGGCTGTTTCGCAGCCTTTTAATTTCAAATCACTTATTCTTCAATGGTTTATAAAACATTCTTCCATCCATAGATTGAATTCTTAGTGAAAATTCACCGGGTTTGACTCCATCAAGCGCCTTATCGAGGATCATCATCTTGGCGTCTAAATCATCGATCATGTGAAGAACAACCGCTTCTCTAGTCAATGGTACCACCGGGGATCCAAATTCTTTTTCACCATGATGTGAAAGCACAAGATGCTCTAAAAGTAATGGGATTTCTCCGTGAATATTTAACTTATCCGCCACTTCTTTTATCTCACTTACCATAATAGTGATATGACCTAATAGTTTCCCTTCTAGTGTATATTTTGTAGCGATTGGACCACTTAATTCGGTAGTTTTTCCAATATCGTGTAAAATAGCACCACTGACTAATAAATCTTTATCTAACGAAGGATAATAGGTGCAAAGCATCAAAGCAATTTCTACCATTGAAACCGTATGATACAATAAGCCAGAAGCAAATTCATGATGATTTTTGGTAGCGGCCGGAAATGAAATAAAATCATCATAATGACTTAAAACAATTTCGTTCACGATGTTACGGCAATCATCATTTTTAATCTCACGAATATAATTGTTTATTTTTCTTTCCAATTCGTGGACGTCGGTCGGACAAGGAAGCGCATATCGTGTAAAATCAACCATTTTTTGATCGATAGATGCGACTCCTAAAATCTTTAATTGCAACGTGGATCGATATTCGATGACATCAACTAAAAGTTTAATCACCAATCCAACTTTTACTGCTTCGATATCTTCTTCACTGACATCCCATTTTTTACCTTCGATAGTTCCGGTTCGATCTTGGAAAGTAATCGATAAATACGGAGCTCCAGCATTAGACACACCTTTAGTGACATTAGTGACTAATAAACAAAGTTCTAGTTTATTATCACCCTCTTGTAATTCATTAATAAATTTCTCCATACAATTCCTCCAATACTTCTTTAACATCTTCATAACGATAGCCACGAGCTAACATCTTTTTCTTTAAAATCGCAATTAATTCTTCCTCATTATAGCGTACTTTCAAAGTTTGAAAAAGCGACCTCGCTTCCTTTTTCAATATTTCTATTTCTTTTTGATGATCATAATTTAGTTTTTCGATAATTTGACTTATCATCTCTGTTTCAAAACCACGACTTTTTAAAAATCGAAATATCGCTTCTTTTTGCTTCACAAAATTTTTATTTTGATAGATAATTTTTGCTTGTTCAAACGCAACATTTAAATTTTCGATTTCTTCATCTTGTGTATAATTTTCACGTACTAATTTATCGTCTTTAATTCCTGCTTCTTTTAATCGTTGTTGAATCCGCTTTGAACCATATCGCTTTAATTTGCTTTCTCTTATAGTCTCTTCTAAATACTCTTGGTCAGAAAGTAGATTTGATTCTTGCAATTCTTTTATTATTTGTTCAACTTCATGATCGAAAAGTCCTCGCTTCAGTAATTTGTCTTTCATTTGTTTTTTGGAATAAAGTCGATTTGAAGCAATTTTAAAAGCATACTTTCGGCTCTCATTAATATTTTCATACGCGATCAGTTCACAAAATTCTTGATTTGATAAAACTTTATTGGGATATAAAAAGAATTGAGCATATGTTTCTTTGGATATTAGCAAATCATCCGCATTATTAAAAATTATTTTAATTTTATTTTTAACAAATACGATCTTATCGATAACTTTACCATTTGCGGCGGATGGCACGTTTATAGACCTCCAACATTTTTTCATAGAAAGTATCGATAGAATAATTTTCAGCTTTTATAAAAGCTTTTTCAATAATATTAGCTGACATTTCTTCACTTAATCCTAAAATTTTCTTTAAAAGATTTACGTATCCTATCTCATCATAGAAGAAAAATCCTGATTCCCCATCATCTATTACTTCACGTAAATTATCATCGTAACGACAAAGCACAATCGTTTTAGAAGCCATCGCTTCAATGTAAGTTAAGCCTTGCGTTTCACTCGTCGACGCCGAAAGAAATAAGTTTGCCAAAGAATAATAAAACGGAACATCTTCGTGAGGTACTTTACCCAAGAACAACACCCGATCACCAATCGACAAGTCCAAAGATAATGCCTCTAATTCTTTTTTGCCCGGTCCATCACCGACAACAAGAAGCATCGTCTCTTGATCTTTAGTATCACGCAAAAAAGTAGCGTATCCCCGAATCAAAAAATCGATAGATTTCTCTTTGGCTATTCTTCCTAAAGATAGTAGAATTTTCTTATTTTCAAGCTGATGTTTTTTTCTAAAATCATCAAAATCTGCCGGTGAAAATTGTGCCGGATCAAATTTTTTAATGTCGATTCCATTGGGAACCACATTTATATAACGATTGACACCATAGCCTCTTAAAGCTTCTTTGGTTTTTTGTGAAGGCGTTGTAAATTCCGAACATGAATCAGCCATCGTCTTGGAAAATCGTTTAACAATCGCTTTAGCAGCTCGATCAAAATGCCCTCTTGTAACATAATAAGTGTAATCTTCATACATCGTATGATACGTATAAACCAAAGGAATATCATATCTTTTAGCCAGAATTTTTCCAAACATTCCAATTCCGATTTCCGTTTGAATATGAATGACATCTAATTTCATCTTGCGAATCAAAAGTGCCGCCTTACGATTAAATAAAAATGCTAGATGATAATCGTAAAGCATTTTCAGCCTTACTCCAGGGATTCTAATAATATTATCCTCGTAAATCACATGGTTAGAATATGGATTTGTAGTGACGACAAACACTTCATGTCCGTTTTTTTTGAAGATCTCCGCCAATGTACTTGTCGCAGTAGCAACTCCGTTTATTTCCGGAGGGTAGGTATCACTGAATAAACCGATTCTCATTTCCTTTTTTCCTCATCTTCACGCTTAACAGCCAATTCATTTTCATGTAATTGATCTTTAAGATCTTCCTTCAATTTTTTAAAATGATCTTCAATCTGATCTTCTCTGATTGGTTCCATTTTAACTTCTTTTTCATTGGTTTTATTTTTTCGATATTCAGCTAGATTGATAATTTCAAGTTCTAACATTGTTCTTGTATTGGCACGATAAGCTTCTTGTTTGGGCGATTCGTGATACGAGAAGAAAACTATCGCTCCCAAGAATAGACCGAAATAGAAAGTAAATCCACGCCACAAGAGGTTAACCGCATTGACAGTGGGAATAGTGCCATCAAAGAATTGACGGAACATCACGGTAAACACTAATTCAGCACCGCCTGAAGCACCAGGAATTGGAACCATAGAAGTAACCATGCTTACGAAACTAGCTAAGGAGATACCTTCGAATAAATTGTGGGTCATATTTATTTCAAGCGCCATGCCCATTACAAAAGGTATCGAATAAAGAATCGTCAATTGCACAAATTTTAAAGCGATTACCACCAAAAGAATTTTGATATTTGACGATAAGCGTTTAAATTCAATTCTAAATGTTTCAACTTTCGTATTGATATCGATTCTTTTTTGTTCAGGATCTTTTATTATTTTCATTTTAGCTAATAGATTAACTCCGCTATTGACAATTAATTTATGAATTTTTTTTGAAAACGCTAAAGAGAAAAGACCGACAATCACTAAGGCATTAATAACAAAGCCTAAAATTGATAGTCCGATGACATTAAATTCAAAACCAAATAAATTGAAAGTACCGGAAATTGCAGACATTTCACTAAATTTAAAAGCAAAAGTTAAAATGCCATATAAAACTATAACTATTTGATGAACTATAAATTGCATAAACAAAATCGAAGCTGCATTGGTTATTTTTATTCCTTGCTTAGAAAAAGTAAATGCTTGAACAAATTGTCCACCGCTAGACGAAGGAGTAATTCCGTTAAAAAAAGTTCCGATCATCCCATTACAAAAACCTTTGTAATATTTATATTTGCGATTATATAATCTCGCTAGTATTGTAAGAATTAAACCGTCGATTGCAAAACTAACGAGCATTAATGCTCCCGCTAAAATAAGATAACGATAATCAGCTTTAGCAATCGCTTCAAAAATAGCGGTCGGATCATCTTTTAACACAAAAAAAAGTGCCAAAGCGGTCACAGCAATCAATAAAGCAATATTTATCAAATACTTTCTTTGTTGCTTAGTCATAGTTACCTCGTTAATACTATATTTAATTATATCATATTCATTTTAAAAGAATATACGCTTTTATTTTACAAAAAAATAAAAACTTTATTATCCGAAAATCGTCTAATTTTACTATCACGTTTAATTATATTTTCTTTAATTTATCAAAAGTTTACATTATAAAATTTTTAAGATACAATAGTTTTGCAAGTGTGACTAGACAAAATTCCAATTGTCAATTGGTACTTTGCAAGAAGGCAAAAGTCTATAATAACGATGAGGTGATAAAAGTGAACATTGGACAAAATATCGCTAATGCGAGAAAGAAAAACAATATGTCACAAGAAGATTTAGCTAATTTACTTGAAGTGTCTAGACAATCGATTAGCTTATGGGAAACCGACCAAACTATACCGACTTTAGATAAATTAGAGACTTTATGTAAGGTTTTAAATGTTTCCGCCGATACCATTATCGGGCGAGAATCTTTCCCAATAGTAAGCAATGAAACATTACAAGAATTATCTAACAAGAAAAGAAAACGCGAAAAATATAGAGATATTATCGCCTTTGTTCTTGCCTGTATTTCATTGATTACTTATCGTTTATTTCCTTTAGGATTGTTTACAACGCTTATAAGTTTTATTTTAGCGTTAACAATTATCAAAAAAGAAAATATTTTTGCGCCTTACTCAATGGCAATATCGCTGGTTTTTTTCGTTGCATCTATCATAATGTACTAATTAATAGGAGGTAAAAACTTATGAAAAAATTGAAAATTGTTGTTGCAATATTACTCTCTTTTATCACACTTGTATCTTGTGCTTCCGGCAATTCGACCGAATATCATCCAAATGAGGGTGAGAACACAGGTGGCAATGGAAGCGCCTTGGAACCCGACAATCAATTGGTCATTGATTCGTCACGAAAAGTTATATATAACGTTCAATATACTATTAGATCTTCTAATGTCGAAGAAACTATAAAATCGATAAATTCCAATTTGATAACACTTGGTGGTTATATTTCACGTTCAAATGATTCAAGCAATTATTACGCGACATATGTTTATAAAATTCCAACCGACAAGTTAAACGATTTTTTAAACACCATCGATTCAAACGAAGGGATAACTAATAAGTCGATATCGACCGAAGACGTTACTTCCACCTATAACAAAATACAGGCTAGCATTGAAACTTACGAAGCTTCTAAAGCCGCATATGAAAAGATGTTAGCCGAATTAGAAAATCCTTCTATTAACGATATCATTCAAATCACTTCTCATCTTGATGATATTAATTCAAATTTAAAATATCTTTATGCTGAACTTGATTCCTTAAATGGTCAAGTTGATTATGCCACAGTGACAATCGATTACTATCAATACGATAGTCAACAATCTAGTTTTTTAGGCGATTATCCGGGTTATTTAGCATCCCTCGGGCTTGATTTTGTCTCTTTCTTAGCTTATAGTGCACCTTTTATTATCATTGCCGCCATTGCTTGCTTAATTATTTTCTTAATTAGAAAAAATAACAAAAGTAAGAAGGTCATCAAACAATAATAATCCTTAGAACAATAATTTCACATCTTCTTCACTAATTTCAAAATCCAACTCAACATTTTGTTTTTGATGATTGTAATTAGCGCTTTTAGGCAATGAAACAAGTCCTAATTGTAAAGTATATTTGATGCAAAGTTGTGCAACACTGACTTTATATTTTTCAGCCATAGCTTTAATCTTTTCACTATTAAGCACATTACCATGAGCAATCGGCGAATATGCTTCAACGACAATATCATGTTTCTTACAAAATTCGATGAGTTCAAATGGCGTATTATTGACATGCGTAAGAATTTGATTGACCATTGGTTTAATTTTGCAGTTTTTAAAAATATTTTCCAAATCACAAATTAGGAAATTAGAAACTCCAATCGCTTTTACTTTTTTTGCTTCATACGCTTCTTCTAAAGCTTTGTAAACCTCAACATTTTCTTTGAAATATCGATTCGGCTGTCCAAACAAATGCCATGGTTGTGGTGCATGAATCAGCATTAAATCAATATAATCAGTTCCTAAACGTTTTAATGAATTATCGATACTTTTTTTTGCTGAGTGATAATCCTTAATTTCCGCCGGAATTTTAGAAGTAATAAACACTTTTTTTCTATTTAAATTTGATTGCTTTAAAGCTAAACCGACACCTTCTTCATTTCCGTAGGCTTCAGCAGTATCGATGTGACGATATCCAATATTAAGCGCCGATTTAACTGCTTCTATAGCTTCCTTATTAGGTATTTCCCATACTCCTAAACCAATTTTAGGAATTTTAATACCATTGGATAAAGTGTAATTTTCATCTAAAATCATAAAATTAATCTCCTTTCATCCCATTATATAAGAAAAATAGACACATTTGTATCAATCTATTTCTTTCTTATCTTTAAATCGTGAAACTTATGGTCTTTCTAGTATTAAAAGATTATTTCTTTATCCAAAAAATGAAAACGGGACAACATTTTTGTATTAACTGAAAATGCATAAAATCGCCTTCATTTAGCCACTTTTAATCGTTTCTTTTTGCTTTAACTGTCAAATATAAAATTAAAAACAAGAAAATATTATGCTACCTCTTAGTTTTATAAAGAAAAAACATATTGTTGATCTGCACTATAGATTTTTCACCAATAAACAAAACATAAATTGCTTCAAATTTGCAATTTTAGATTTACGTAGATTCTGTTTGTTATAATATTCGGGTGCACCGAAGATTTCAAGTACCCAAAACCACGAAAACTTAAGGCCTCGCATTGACCAAAATGTAACTACTTTTTCTTTTTACTATTTTCTAATATGTAATAATCTATCGTGGGCATAGTATCAACAAGAAAATCATATTGTCTAAAATACATTTTAACTTCCGACGAATCTCCTCTAGAATAATATCCTTCTGGAACATATTTATTTTCTTTCATTGTACCTTTAAAGAATTTTATAAAATTAGGATTAGCTTTATTTATTCGATCTAAAAACTCTTTAGCTTTCGTATCATTTCCTTGCTTATAATAAAGTACAAATAAAGGAAATAGCATTTCTAAGTTCTCCTCAGAATATTTTTTGTATAGTTCAAGAAGATCATTTTCTTCTTCTAAATACGCATATATTGCCATAAGTAAATATCTAGCACCCGTGTTATCACTTTCATTTAATTTAAGAATTTCTTTACAAACATCGCGTGCTTGTTTTATTTTACCATCTAAAATTAAGTAATTTGCCTTTGCATATAACCCCTTAATATATGGCCTAGTTTCAAGTATTCCATAAAAACGTCCAATATTATTTTTAAAATATCCTTCTTTTTCTAATTTGTCTTTTTCAAATTTTAATCCTTCATCTAATAGTTTCCATCTTTTTAAAGGATTATTTTCTAATTGTGAAAGAAATAGTACTGCATCAAAGCAATCAGGACACATATCATATGCCTCTTTTGCATATTTTATAGCTTGTGTTTTAGATTTAGCATTTTCCGCTTTTTCTAATAGTTCATAAGCATCATCCAATATTGTATTTTCATATTTTATTTCACCGGCATTGTATTTTTGAAAAAATTCTTGCAATTTTTCATTCATTTCTTTTTCGTCTTTTGCATCAGTATTTGCTAAAAATTCTTTAACCTTATTATTAAGTTTATTATTCATTTGCTTTCTCCTACCTCTTTCATCTATATTAATTAAAACTCTTAATTTAATAGAAAATCAAGTATGTTTAAATAAAATACTATCCTGTCTTGTAATAAATTTTAAATAACTTACGTTCTTTTTCGGATTCAGTACGGTTATTATATTTTTCCAAAAGCCCATATTTAGCTTTATCTGTTTCAAACCAAATGGTTATGTCAATTTTGTACCGTTGAGTAATAGAAACTAAATTTGTGATTTTTTCATTATCTTCTAATCCACAAAATTCTTGCAAAAACGCATATACAACTGGACCTATTGTATCATCGACATAGTTGTCAAACAACCAACATAAAAAAGCATCCTGCGCCAATTCTTTTTTCGCATATGTAAATAAGTTTTTTTCATAGCTTCAGTCATGATTTTTTCTCCTTTAATTTATGACAAGCAAAATTCATCGTGCTTAAATATAATACATTTCTACGATTATCCAATCAGTGGCTATTATCCGTATCGTCTGATGAGTGGTTACCTCATGGATAAATCCCCTCTTTTTCCAAAAGCATTTTTTTGTCGTTCCAATTGATGAAAATGTTGGCACATTCTTCTTGTAATTGTCTTCTTTAATTGTTTTAACAAATATAATTTGTACTACTTGTTTTTACACTCATTCATATTTAGCTAAGGCATCTCTTAACCCATTTTTAACTCTTGCAACAAACGACTTTGGTTTTATAACTTTAACACAATCTGCATATTGCATTACCCAATAAAAAAGTGCAGTTTCATTACATTTTACTTGTGCAAAGATTTTATCATTTGTTTCAATGAGATCAACATTTTCACCAAACCAATCTTTAATAAACTGAATGCAATCAGAACTATTTAATTCAAGCGTTGCTTCTATAATTTTTCCGGCAAAAAGATAAATGTATTCATTAATGTATTTAGTTATTGAAAAATCTTTTTCTGAATCCTTTAAGTTGTTTAATTTTATGATGTCACAGTCGCTTTTAATTTCAATATTGTCCATATAATCTATTCTAAATGTTTGCAATGGGCGATACTTTTCATTGTAGCTGCATAAAAGATAGTATCTGCCAAAATTATTTATTAAAAAATATGGTGAAACAACATATCGAAAACCATCTTTTCTAAATATTTTATTACCTTTATTTCATATGTCAGATATTGAAAACTAATTTTCTTATCTTGTTTAATAGCTTCCTGAATGACACTAATATTATAAAAAACTTCTTTATTATCTGTTCTATTTATTTCTGCTGATTTATAAATATATGAAAAATCTTTTTTTTATATATACTAAAACATTTAAATTTGGAATCACTTAGCTTTTTAGCCTTTCGGCCATCGATGCTTTTACTTGAAAATTCAGCATCAATCAAAAAAGTTGCTTCAGTTTCATCAAATGTTCTAGATAAAAGGGCAAAACCACCCTTAGATTTTTTTGCAATATCGTAATCCAATTCTTCTAATAGTTGTAAAGAAAAAGCCGATACTTTTTATTTCAATTTCGATACCATATAAAGTTTCGATTTTGTTGGCAATTTTGGCTTGTGTTAAATAATGTTATTCATCAGTATATTCTTCCAATACTTTGAGTACCAACAAAATTGAACTTTTTTTATTTGGAATCATATTTTCACCAACTTTATTTATACCATAAGTAATAAAACTTTAACATTTTCCTAGAATAAGTATAGCAACGATAATGTCCTTTTTTTAGGACATGTAAAAATTATTGACGCTAAAAACGAGAATTTTAATAGTCAATTTTGTAATTTTAACATCTCAAAATAGTATTATTATTAATATAATGCACTCATTCTATAACAAAATAATTTGTTCAGTTAATCTCCCAAAAAGGATTTTATTCTCCCAAAATGCTAAATTAATGTGAGTTTATTTTATTTTCACGTAGTAAGTTGAACGCCCGCCACCACGTTTTTCAATCATTCCTTCTTTGCATAGTTGTTTTAAGGATGATTCGACTGAACTAGATCCTATCTCCGGGCAATATTCCATGATGTCGCTTTTGGTGAATTTACCAATCTTCTGACTAACAGCATTTTTCACCATTTCAAGTGCAGATAGTTTCTTAGAAACGACATTCACTCTATCCTCAAAATCGCGGTAAGCGGCTAAAATAGTGCCAAGTAAATATTTGACGAAAGCAGTATCATCGTTGTTTTCTTCATACCATCCCTTTGAACTTTCGCTTAAAGCTTCATAATATTCTGGTTTAGTGATTTGGATTTTCTTCTCTAAGGAAATGTATTTGCCAACCACAAATCCCGATTTATAAAGAAGTAATGTGGTAAGTAATCTAGACATTCTTCCATTTCCGTCGTTGAATGGATGAATACATAAAAAATCATGGATAAAAATCGGTATTACCAATAGTGGATCAATTCCATATTCCCCTATCGCTTTATTGTATTCTTCACACAAACTTTCAATAGCGATCGGAGTTTCAAACGGCTCTAATGGTTTAAATATAACTTCTTTGACACTATCTTCATGTATGGCAACTATTTCGTTTGGGGTATCTTTGAAGTTACCACCAAAAGTCACATCCATAAAACGATACATTTCCTTATGAATTTGAAGTATATAGTTATTTCTAATTGGAATATATTCAAAGGATTCATGAACCAAGTTAAGTGCATATCTATATCCAAGTATCTCTTTTTCATTACGATTTTTAGGAGTGGTCTTATCGTTCATCAACTGAAGTAATCTAGAATTCGTAGTTCTAATGCCTTCAATATCATTACTAGCTTCAGTGGATTGTCTTTTGGCTAGTTCCACCAATTTGCTAAGTTCTTCTGGCTTTTGCTTTAAATAAAGTTGCTGTCTACCTTTATATTCGTGAATCAATCCTACGTAATTAACTACTTCCTTAGGCCATTTCCTGTCTTTAAGTTTTGAATAATCAAAGTATTTCATTCTCACAATCCCTTTCGTATTCTCACAAATTATAGTATATTTTGTGAGAATAATCAATAGACTATGAGGCAATTTTTGATGCTTTTATATTTAATTTGCCACTTTTTTCATAAACTAGAATACTATTCCAACACCTATAAGTTTGATATCAAACTCAGCAAAAAAACAGACTGACACATTGTGCCAATATAATTCTTTTAACGGAGCAAAATTATACATACAAATCGTTCCGTATAACTTTGTAAACGTTCTAAATGAAACTCAACTCGTTCTTTATCAATTTTACCTTTTAAATGGAATAAGTGATTGTCGCTCATCACTAACTCCGTTTCCTAATTTAAGGAGGTTTCAAGCATTACTACTTTCCGCTTACCTCCTTTTCTAAAATCACGAATTTATTCGTTACATTTTACCTAAAGGAAAATCTTTTGATTCTTTAACTCAAAAAGACGTAGATTTGATCTTCTCACATATCAATTCTACGCCTCGTAAGAGCTTAGGGTTTTCTACTCCCTATGCCGTCTTTGCCAATACTTTTGGTAAAGACTTATTAAACAAATTGAACATTCATCTCATTCCAAAAGATGAAGTTCTGTTGAAACCAACACTCATTGCCAACCATTAAACCATGAGTGTTTATCCTCTTGAACATCTAATAGCTTAATCTCTCCCAAAGTGTTGCGATTCAATTGAACTTTTCGACACTTTCTTTTCATTATGCTTTTTTGATGTTCTTGAAGGACCTTTTTATCTTATCAAATTTATTCTTTTCTTTCAATTTATTCCTTTTTCCACTTTCTTCTTCGTTTCATTTTGCAACACTTTCATTTCGCAACGTTGTGTTGCTTTTTTAATTTAGATTAGCAGTAGAATTGCAAGTAAACCGTAATTTATAAAAATATGCAAGCAATTTTTAAGCAATAAAAAGAGGATAAAAATAAGATGAACTCTTGTCTAATTAATCTCCCAAAAAAGTTTTTATTCTCCCAAAACACGTATTTTGATGGGAGTTTATTTAATTTTCACATAGTAAGTTGAACGTCCGCCACCACATTTCTCAATATGGATGCATGCAAACAAACGCAAATGCAAGCTGGTTATAATAAATTATTTTTATTTTTAGATAACTTGTTTTACTTTATTTGTTTATGCTATATTTTTTAAGTTTTATTATTTAATGAATGTGGTTAGATAAAAATTATTTTTTACCAACCTTTTGCTATTAATTTATAAAAGGAAATTTATTAGAATTCATAAGTAAAATAAAGAATAATCCAAAACTAATAAGTTTCTTTAAAATTCTAATAATATATAATTCTATCCTCAGTTTAATAGACTCTATATTTTTTTATGCATACTTTTAATTTTTCAAGCACCCAATTGGAATTACCATAACACCATCTTCTCTTTTATATCCATATTTAGTCGCAGTAATTACAATCTTTAAATCTGGTAATCTTAATTTACCATGCTTACTAGATTCATTATGTTCTATGATTAATCTTTCAATTTTACATAAATGTTTAGCTCCTTCATCGATGCCATCTTCACCTAGTTTAAACTCTATTAATGCATATCTTCCATCATTCAAATGCAAAACACAATCTGCTTCCAAGCCATATCGATCTCTATAGTAAGAAACTCTTCCATCCAATGATTGTGAATATACTTTCAAATCTCTAATACATAAGGATTCAAATAAAAAACCTAATGTATTAAAATCTCTATTAAAAAATTCTGGTGATAAACCCATTGCAGCAACTGCGATAGATGGATCTATTAAGTTCCTTTTTTTAGATGAACGAATCGCGGTTTTTGATCTTATCGAAGGGCACCACGCATCTATATCATCGATAATATATAATTTATTTAAATCTTCCATATAGTCATAATATGTATTTTTTGATAGTTCGAAATTTGCTGCGACATCAGCATAAATAGTATTTGTTTCCGCGAGAGTACAAATATTTCTACTATATGACTGTAAGATGGTTTGTGCTATTTTGGGGTTTCTTTTTGTATTAGAAATTTTATTTATATCTACCGAATATGTTTGCACAAACAAATCTTTTGCAATCTCCAATTTTGCCCTACTACTAGCCAAACCTAGTGAATGAGGCCAACCACCTCGACAGATAGCAAAAATTAAATCATCAAAACTCAAGTTAGAAACACAGCTTTTAAAAGCATCATGGCAATCAAATAAATCCATTAATGATATTTCTCCATTAGATTCATTTGATTCATATAGACTCATAGGTAACATTTTAAGTCTAGAAATTCTCATGGTTCCCGTATGTGGGGTATCTACTTCTTGCGATGAAGAACCAGTTAAAATATACATACCTACTTCACCTGTATCATCAATGGATTTTCTTATAGCACCCCATATTTTTGGTGAATCTTGCCATTCATCAAAAAGAATTGGTTTTTTACCTTGCAAAAGTTTTGATGGCTGTATTTCTGCAATTTTTAATAATTGTTCTCGATAATCTTCATCTTCAAATTCAATGATTGTACTAGCAATTTGTTTGGCACTTGTTGTTTTACCACATCCTTTTGGACCAACAATTAAAGCTGCCCCAAACGCTTCTAACTTGTATTTTAAAAGCTTATCAATAATACGTTTTTTATATTCCATTATATCGCCTCATACAAAATCATAGCTTATTATCTATTGATTGTAAAGTTTTTTTGAACATATTTGTGGTGTTTCATTGCACACATTTGGGCTGTTTTGCTTCACACATTTGTGAAATTCAAAATATAGAAAGCTCTCATTAAACTTTATTTAAAAAACATTATCATATAAATCGGAAGATAAATAATCACTTCATTTCTTAAATCTTATGTAAAAATTAACCACTTTTGTTTTGCTCAAATAGAAAACTTATCAATAAAATGTATAAAGTTTTACCGCTTATTCTAACTTCTGTTAACTTTCATACTAGGGTATTTTGTAATCTAATTATGAAATCTAAATACTGTTTTTTGATGATATTTTTTATTTTTTGATAATAATATTTTAACGCAATTATTTTTTAAATCTTTATATTTTACATATAGTGTTATATAAATAAGAAGTATTATGTTACTTATGTTATCTCTTAGTTTAATTATATGAAAACAGACTGACACTATTGCAAACTCGTCTGCATTGGTATCAATCTAGTTCATCCTATATGGCAAAAGAGTATCATTTTGATACAATGTACCGCAAATGCATGCCCCATATGTTTAATTAAAACAATTCAACTTTATTCAATAAAAAATCGATGAGTCTGCAATGCATTATTCCATCATCATCATAAAAAGTTGTAGGAATATCATTTCTTATCACTATTTTTTTAAAGAAATCCGCGGTAAGCTTTAAAGAATCAAGTTCTGCTTCCTCTTTTTTTTGCTTGTTTATTCTAAATGCAGATTGAATATAAATTTTTTTATCAAAATAATTGACTACAAAATCTATCTCTTTTATTTTTTTATTATTTGTACTTCTATCTTCGACCACGCCTATATCAACAGAATATCCTCGTCTTATAAGTTCGTTATAAATGATATTTTCCATGATGTATCCATAATCGATTTGTCGATAGTTTAATCTAATATTCCTAAGTCCTACATCAGAATAATAATATTTTTTGGGATAATCAAAAAACTTTTTTCCTTTCACATCATATCTTCTTGCCTCAAAAATAAGAAATGCATCCATTATGTGTCTAAGATATTTTGTTACAGTATCATCCGATATTTTGTTTGATGCTTTTGTGTTAATAGCTCCTGTAATTTTATTGGCGTTTGTTAAGGAACCTATAGAAGATGCTAAATAATCTAGTAAATCTTCTAAAACATCTTGCCTTCGTACTTTTGAGTGTTCAACTAAATCTTTTATATAAATTTCATCATAAAGATTCTTTAGATATGTGCGTTTTTGTTCCGCGGTTGATTCATTGATAAGTCCCGGCATACCACCATAAAGCATATATTCATCTAATGCTTCACTTGCTACACCACCCCTATAAGAGTAAAATTCTTCAAAAGAAAATGGATACACTTTTATTTGACTAGATCTTCCACGAAATTCAGTAGCAATATCGCTTGAAAGCATTTTTAAATTACTACCTGTAACATAACAATCAAGATTAGAATAGCCCTTTAACTCATTTAACATATCGTATATACTTACTTCTATTTCACTTTCTTTATCAATAATCTTTTTGGTAAGTTGAACCTCATCGATAAAAAGATAATATTGATCAATTTTTTTTTCTTTAACGATATTTTCTACATAGTCACAAAGGAAAAATGGATCTCTAAATTTATAAAATTTTCGCTTATCAAGTTCAATTTCTATTATGTGATCTTCATTAACTCCAGAGGAAAGTAAATATTCTTTAAATAAATTAAAAAGAAGTGTTGATTTGCCTCCTCGTCTGATGCCTGTAATAACTTTGATTTCTCCATTCCACATTTTTTCAATGATTTGATTTAAATAAAAATCTCTTTTAATCACAATTTATTCCTCCCTCTAGAATGTTACGGCGTTTATGCCGTAAGTTTCGACTATATAATATAAAAAAATAAAGATAAAAACAAGTAGATAACACAATTTTTGTTCGAAAGTTAGTACATTTATGCCGTAAGTTTCGACACTTATCGTTATCTAGTATAATAATTAAGGAAAAAGTATGATAAAAAAGAGATGTCGATTATCCTTTTTTAATTTAGGTTTTTCAACATTCTTTTAAAATTTATCTTTTTGAAAGGAACCAATCAATTAAGTTAATTGATTTCATCCCGTTATAAACATTATTTAAGGCTTTATCCCTTGATAATCCTATTTTTTCATATTTAATAGGAATTTTTCTAAGTGGTGTAAGTTCTCTTTTTCTTACTTCTTCACTATTCATATTTTCAGTTACTTGTATATAGATTTTATCCGTTGTTTTTGTGGCAACCGCATTTATTTCATAATACTACCATTTTTAAAGAAGTATTGTTCCTTTAAATGGCTCGCCATGTTCATCAAACATCATTTTCATCATTCTTCTTATTTGAGCATAATTGGGATGTTCAGATATGTCATAATAACTAAGTATTTCTCTCGTATAAAAATCAATAATTGGAGATAAATATAATTTCCCCGCTTCTATTTGAAATTGAGTAACATCTGTCCCTAATATTTGATATGGTCTATTCGTTTCAAAATGTCTCTCGTATCGATAAATATGCTTATCTTTATCTAGTTTCTTAATAAGTAGATGATTCCTACAAATTTTTCCAATTTGTCCTTTATAAGAATGATAACCATGTCTCCGTGGTAATGCTGATAAACTTCTCTCTTGCATAATGTGATAAACTTTTTTGTTATTAACAAAAATCCCTAGTCTTTTTAATTCTTGTACAATACGCGGCCTTCCATATTTTTTATGATTCTTATTAAATATTTCTTCAATCAAATCACTAATTTCTCGATCTTTTTCTTTTTTATAATTTTGATGTTTTTCAACTAATATATAATTTAAATTTTAGAATGTTAATTATAAAAGCAAGTGCAACAAACGAAGAAAGAAACGGGAAGAAAATGTTTCAAATAGAAGTAAAATTACAATTTATTTTGTGCTTATCTTCTTGATTATTAATTTTTCTTGCTTTTTAAATTAGATAATAAAATATATATTCCCAGTAAAATTATGCTCGTTCCTATTACAACCGCAAAAAGAGTCCAAGTAGGTATTGTGTTATTAAACAACACTAACTTTCCGTCAAACGAGAGTCTAATTTGTTCTGTTATTTCCGAAGGCACATGTTCTACGGTTTGTAGTTGATTTATGACTCCATTCATATAATATTGTCTAAACAATACAGTTCCATAAGTGCTAGGCAAAAAACTTAAAAAATTTCTTATTCCACTTCCAAATTGGGATATTGGCATATAAGCACCACTTATAAAACCATACATTGAGGATACAAGTGTAGATACAGCTGAATGTGCTCCTTGTGAAGATATAAACGTTCCAATAATTGATGCTAATAAACTACCAAACAAACACATACAAAATGTTGATACAAAAAGCATTATCACATCTAAAAAGGTTAAATAAAAACCAACAAAGCCAAGATAGATAAAACTAATAATAAGCACAATCACACCAATCAAAAACGTTGTTAAAAAATTAGATATAAAATAGGATATTAACAACGTTGATCTTTTAACAGGTGTCATATTTAAATCATCAATTGCCTTATTCAATTTATCAAGGATCATTATATTTGAACAAAACGATACCGTTACACAAGAAACAGAAATTATTGATGAAAATAACCATCCGCCGCAGAAAGCTTCAATTGTATTTTTATTAACTTCTATTCCTTCTGGTATAAGATTAGTTATGGTATCAGCATAGACATTTTTTAAAAACGTTAAGAATAAAACAACTAAAATCAGCGGAGTTAATAAGGAAACAAAAAAGGTCATTTTATCTTTGAAATATAATTTAATATTTCTGTTTATTAAGGCTAAAAGTTTTTTCATTTCACTTTTCATATCGCAAGCTCCTTTAAGTCTTTACCAGTTATGTTTAAAAAAACATTGTCCATTTTTCCTTTAACTACTTCAAAATCAAAGATATATTTACCATAATTAATGATTATATTTTTAGCTTCTTCGATATTTGTTAGTTCTAATTCTAAAGCTTTATCCGTCTTTATAAATTTTACTTGATTTTGATTTAGTATGGCTGGAAATTGTTCAGCATACTTATATATTTTCAAAATATCATTAGCATATTTATTTTTTAAATTATTCGGTGTATCGTTTGCTACAATTTTCCCATTATCGATAATCACAATCGTATCTGCCTCATCGGCTTCTTCCATATAATGAGTCGTTAAAATGATGGTAAGTTCTTTTGTTAATCTTAAGTTAGATAAAAGTTTCCAAACTAAAATTCTTGTTTTAGGATCAAGTCCGGTAGTCGGTTCATCTAATATCAGAATTTCAGGATTATGAATGAGAGCACGAGCAATATCCACTCTTCTTTTTTGTCCCCCACTTAATTTATAAAGAGCGCGATTTAAAATATCTTTAAACTCTAAAGTTTCGGCAAGATAATCCAAATTTTCTTTAAATTTTTCTTTTCTCATGCCATATAAATCTGCTTTAAATTTTAAATTTTCAAAGACAGTAAGTTTTAAATCGAGAACAGAATTTTGAAAAACAGTACCAAGTTTTGGTTTGATTTTACTAATATCATTATCCAAGTTTAAGCCACCAATAACAACATCCCCATCATCTTTTTTAAGTTGTCCACATAAAATATTTATCGTCGTCGATTTACCCGCGCCATTTAAACCTAAAAAAGCAAAAAATTCCCCTTTTTTTATTGAAAAAGAAATATCATCAACTGCTTTGACGTCTTTAAAATATTTTTTTAAATGATTAATTTCAATAATATTATTTGTTGTCATTTTTGTCTTCCTTTAATTTAAAAATTTCTTCTGCAAATTTTAAATAATCATCGTATTTTGCAATTGCAATGCCTTTACTTTTATCACCAAGTAAAATTAATGTATCTCCATCTTTAAAGCCAAATACATCTCGCGCTTGTTTTGGAATAACAATTTGTCCTTTACTTGTTATTTTAGTGGTCCATATAAATTTATCCTGTTCGTTGTTCATATATGTTCTCCTTATTATTCTTACTTTTCTTACATTATATCAAAAATAAGAATTAAGTCAATTAAAATGTGCCTTTTTATTTATCTATCATTGCCACGCTATTTAAAATTTCAAAAAAGGTCCTAGAAAATATAACTTAGATCAAGATAAAAAAAAGATTGACACATTGTATCAATCTAATTTTTTCAATATGGTGGGCGCTGAGGGGATCGAACCCACGACCTCTTCCGTGTGAAGGAAACGCTCTCCCGACTGAGCTAAGTGCCCATAAAATGCTACTTAATAGTAGCATTATTAGATGTTTTTTTCAACTAATATATAATTTAAATTTTAGAGCGATTGACGCAATATTTTTTCAACGTCATCATTTGTTAAATTATAATATCCGCCTTCGCTAGCGCGATACGTTTTTGCAATCATAGGAATCATCTCTTCTTTGACTCCGATTTCTTTAATGCTCATGGCTAAGTCTATCTCACGCATCCAATTTTCAAGTTTCTTCAATCCTTCTAAGGCAATTTGTTCATCGGTTTTATTATCTACATTCACATTCCACACTTCAATTGCAAATCTTTTAAATTTAGGAAGACCATATTTTAAAATATAGCGATAATAAGCAAGTGAAACCGCAGATAAAGTCATTCCATGCGTTGCATCAGTATACGCCGCGATATGTTGTCCGATAGCGTGAACTGTCCAATCGGTTGTTTTACCTTTTGCGACCAAAGTGTTTAACGCCCAAGTCGAAATCCACATGATATTGCTTCTTGCATCATAATCATAAGGATTATTTACTGCAATTCTAGCACTATTAATCAGTGATTTCATCAACGCTTCTATCAAATAATCGGAAGTATTATCGTCATCATCGGAGAAATATTGTTCCATAAGATGTGACATGATATCGAAAATGCCCGCAACCATCTGATATTTTGGTACCGTGTATGTATATTTCGGATTTAAAATAGAAAATTTTGGAAATAATTCGTGATTAAAAACATGTCCAACTTTCATTTTTGCTTGATGATTGGTAATCACGGATCCGCCGTTCATCTCGCTTCCGGTACCAACCATAGTCAAAATGCATCCGATAGGAATAAGTTTGCACTTCGGTTCTTCAAATTTTATAAAATACTCTTCCCATGGATCCTCCGCGCAATAAGCCGAAGCTGAGACCGCCTTTGCATAATCGATAACCGAACCACCGCCTACCGCTAAAATAAGATCAATATTATTTTCGCGCGCCAATTTAGCTCCTTCATATAATTTTTCAATCGTCGGATTAGGCATAACTCCCGGGTCTTCAATGATAACTTTCTCGTTTTCTTTTAAAATTTTAACAACTTCATCGTAAAGTCCGGTTTTTTTAATTGAACCACCACCATAAATCAACATAATTTTGGAACCATAATGTTTTAATTCATCTTTCAAATAATTTAAAGATTGATCACCAAAATATAACTTGGTAGGATTGCAATAAACAAAATTTCCTCGCATGTTTTCTCTCCTTTTATTATTTTAATAATAACATAAAAGTTATATGCAACGATAAAAATGTTCAATAAATTTGGCATAAAAAAGAGCACCTTAGTGCTCGAATAATCATTATTGGTGGGCCTGAAATGATTTGAACATACGACCTCACCCTTATCAGGGGTGCGCTCTAACCAACTGAGCTACAGGCCCAACGCTTAGTTATAATACAATAATCGTTAATGAAAATCAATATCATTTTAAATTTTTAATAAAAAGTGTTAATTATAAAAGCAAGTGCAACAAACAAAGAAAGAAACGGGAAGAAAATGTTGCAAACAGAAGTAAAATTA
>CANQWG010000007.1 GCA_947627505.1 uncultured Bacilli bacterium
ATGCTCGTTTTTAATGTTTTTTTTGTTTAAAAAAACGCTTTTTTGTATTTTTATTTCATTTTCATGCGTAATTACTACGTGACGTTATTTAACAAACGTTCAATAGCAAAGTAAATTCAGTTTATAGTAAAAAACGTCAATTTATAATTTACTTTTTATGGTTGTATCTATTCCTTATGCGTTTTTATTCGGAACTTAAACACTTTTTAATCTTATAGATGCTCAAGCCTTGATTAAAATAATTTTTTTTCAAATTTTTAATTTTTTATTGGTATTTCTATTTCTTGCAGTTTTTTTCCTGAATATACTTTTTGTTCTATATATCAAAAAGCCGAGAAATCAAGAAGAACTGAGAAACAAACGATTAAAAAGATTAGAAGAAAGAAATAAATAAAAGATCTCAATCAATAAAAAAATTTATAAATTAAGCCACCCAGAGAAATGTGGCTTTTTTTGCAACAAAATATCAGACGTTTTTGAGTGCTTTTTTTGTTGAACACCCAAAAAAGTCCGATTACAATTGATAATGGAAGACTTCAAGGGTTACCCTGCTCTCTCCTTTATAGGAGTAGAAAGGGGGTTAAGCTTATGGAACAGTTTATAACTATTCTATTTCTAATAGCTTTAATTCTTTATTTATCAAAAAATGATAAAGAAAAAAGATAGCCCTTCATCCTCTAAAATGTAGGGGCTACCTAATTTATCAATGGGTGACCCTTAGAGGTCTTCCTTCAACTATAATATACGCAAAAAAATAAAATAATGTCAAGCAAATGCGTGACGTTATTTAACAAATGTTCAATAGCAAAGTAATTTCATTTTATAAAAAGAGAATCTTATTAAAGTTAAATTTTGCAAATAAAAATCATTTTTAATAGTTTGCATACATGTATCTCCCTTATAATCGGAAGCTACTCCCTAAATGATGCAACTTCCGACTCATATCATAAAAAAGACGGAGAAAATCATTAAGCATTCCTATTTCATGATTGAGGAACGCTTCTAGTTAAGCAATAGATTAAAATCGAAGAAAATAGCAAAAAAGCGATGCTTTTTAATGCACCGCCTGTAATTTTAAATTTCTACCGAATTATAAACGATATTGGAAACCTTCATATCGTCTTCTTGATAAATCCCATCAACCGCTAGGGTCTCCCCTTCCAAAGTGAAACTTATCGGTTTTGTAACTCCCATTAAATCCAATGATAACGCGACTAATTCATAAAGTTCTTTATTGACGGTTTCTTCATCGATAAGCGCGCTGTTATTAACGCTTAAGATAAAGTCATCATTTGCTTCCTGTAAAGCAGAAATCTGTTTGTAAGTGGCCACGTTTTTTAATCGTGAAGCAACCGGAAGGGTATATGATAAGGCATTGGCAAAACTGACATTGAGGCTTTCCATTTTTTCGCTATAGAATGTCACCGGCACTAAGTATTTGGTTTCTTGATCATAACTGCGTTCATAAAATAGCGTCACTTTTTCTTTACCAACTATTTCTCGCGGTGACTGATTGACACGATTCAATCCGAAATTTTCGTCGAGAATCGAAGGAAGCGGAGTGTGATTGTTCGGCAAACTGCTTAAAATGGTTCCATTGACACTTAAAATCATTCCGTCGATTTCATCGAATTGAAGCATCGTGGCTAACAAGGCTTCAACCATTTTCACTTCGTTTTTCTCTTGATAATTTAAAAATTCTTCCGACATATCCAATAACAAGATGTTATTTTCGATGGTAAACGAATTAACTTTGGCGTCTTCGGGAATAAATCCGTGGAGATACTCGTTTGCCGCTTTACTGTCAGTTCTTAAAAGATTGAAAGTATCCAAGATCTCTTCTTGAATTGAATTTTTTTGATTGAGACTTACGGTGAGAGGCACCGTCAAATCGTCATTTGAAATCAAATAGACGCGGCGCGTCACTTTGTTGGTCTCAATGATCACTTGTTCTAAGGGCGTCATTCTTCTATTGTGTTCGACAATGCCTAGCGTCGCTCCCACAATCGCCGCGCACATCGGAATCGCAAAGCAGCAACCATATTTGATAAAGGCCATTTTTTTAGGCTTTTTAAAGTTAAAAGCAACCACTCCTTTGATATGGAAAATGCGCCAAGATTTAATTTTTTTTATGATCTTTTTAAACATATCAGTCACCTCACGCTATCTTATTTATTTGAAAGTCATTTTATGACTAAGTGCGGAAAATATTTTAAGATTATCGATTTGGTGACTTGATCAGCTTTAAAATCAAGTGTCTTTCCTTGAGGTAAAGAAGCGATGAGTTCTTGATGATAAGTGAAAATTTTTCCGTCGATGTAACGCGTAAAAATCGCTTTAGCCAAAGGATAATGCGTGCATGCCAAAATGTAATCTTGTCGTTTTTTTAACCCTTTGATAATTTCGATAATTTGAATGATATCGCTTTTTTCAATCGCCCCTGCCAAATCCTTGATCCCGACAATCGGATATCGATGGTACAAGCGCGAATGAAGTAACGGAGTTCCTAAAAGAACCTTATCCTTACAATGCTTTAAATTATAAGAAAGAATATCGACGATTTGATATGAAGGCAAAACTTCGCATTTATCCAGTAAAGACGACATCGTGTTACAGGCCATAATAAGAAGATCGATATGATACGTCTCGAATTGTTTTAACCTAGTTTTTAAAATTGTAAGCAATTGATCTTCGCTTTTAGAGCCAAACGGGAAATATTCATGATCGATAAATACGACGTAATCATGTTTTTTATCTTGCTTTATAATCTCTTCGATAAACGGAATCACACCGCATCCGGAATCATAAATCAATATCTTCATATATTACATTATAAAAATGGAGTGACGAAAATATGAAAATAACCTCACTTTGCAATGAGGTTATAGGGAAATCTCTTTCATTCTGATCAGTTCGACAACCGCATGCGCACGACCTTTGACGCCGAGTTTCTGCATGACGTTTGAGATGTGATTGCGCACGGTCTTCTCGGAGATGAAAAGAGTATCCGCAATTTCGCGAGTAGCCATATTCTTGACTAACAGTTCAAATACTTCCCGCTCGCGTTTCGTTAATAAAGATGGCAAATCACTCACTCCTCACGCCTAAATTATCGTATGCGCGGTTTTTGTTTTTGCTAGTAATATAAACACTTTTGGGCGTTATTGATCTTGAAGCTTTTTCAAGATTTCATTTGCCGCTTCAAGTGGCACAATCTGCGCTAGTTCTTCTTTGGAAGCTTTCTTTAAACTATCTAGTGACGGATAAGCTTTCAAAAGCATCTCTTTTCGCTTTTTACCGATTCCTTTAATGTCATCAAAAAGCGAGAAAGTCATTTTTTTGCCCCGCTTTTCGCGATGAAAAGTAATCGCGTAACGGTGAACCTCATCTTGCATCCTTACTAACATCAAAAAAAGTTTTGATTTAGGGTCCAGATTAATCAATTCGCCATCTTTGATAAGTCCCGCAGTATGGTGATGATTGTCTTTAGCAAGGCCCGCGACCGGTATCGATAATTCCAATTTATCGAGTACTTTTTGGGCGACGTTAATCTGATTGAGACCACCATCTACAATAATCAAATCGGGGAAAGTTTTATGCTCTTCTTTGAGTCTCGTGTAACGGCGATCTAACACCTCTTCCATCGACTTTAAATCGTCTTTACCGGAACTTCGTTTAATGTTGTATTTGCGGTATTCGCTTGGAGCCTTAACGCCGTTTATAAAAACCACCAAAGCTCCAATCGGTTCGCTTCCTTGAAGATGGGAGTTATCGAATAATTCGATTCTAAGTGGTGTTTTTATCCCTAAGTATTTTCCAAGTTCTTCAAGCAAAGCCAGATTATCATCGTCAAGACGGGCGGTTAAGAAATGTTCGTCAAGTCCGTTTTTGGCATTTTCTAGGGCGATAAATATCAAATCTTTTTTAAGACCGCGCGAAGGAGAAACCACGTGGCAAGCAAAGATCTCTTCAAGACGCAAAGCAAGCTCTTTTGACGAAACGACGATTTCTTTAGGCAAATCATGATTTTGATAATATTGAAAGATCGACGATATCACTTGTTCGAGGGAATCGTCGAATTCTTCGATAATGAAGATGTTTTTCCCGAGCAATAACCCCTTTCGATAAGTCATTATCGCTAAAGAAAGATACTTCTCTCTTGATGAGACGGCGATCACATCGCGATCGAGATGGTCTTTAATCGTCACGCCTTGTCTTAAAGCGATATGATCCAAAGATTCAATCAAATCGTGATATTCTTTGGCCTTTTCAAACTCGAGTTTTTCACTCGCTTCGTTCATCTTTTTTAACGTTTCGAAACGGATTTTTTTGACGTCTCCATTTAAAAAGCGATTGATATCCTCAATCAAAGGTTCATAAACTTCGTCGCTGATTTTATTGATGCACGGCGCCAAGCATTGACCAAGATGATAATAAAGGCATGGTTCCTTATGTAGGTTTTGACATTTACGCAAGGGATAAAGACGATTCAATAAATCGATGGTGTGATAGACCGAACTTGATGAAGGAAACGGACCGAAATAACGAAACGATGGGTCTTTATCGCGATAGCTGATTTTTAAAAAAGGGTCGCCCTTTTTCTTTAAGGCGATAAAGGGATACGATTTACCATCTTTCAATAAAATGTTATATTTAGGATAATATTTCCGAATCAGATTCAACTCTAAAAGCAACGCTTCTTTTTCAGACGGCGTTTCAATCGTATCAAAATCGCGCGCTTCAAGAACCATTTTAAAAACTTTTCCCTCTTGAGGACGCGTAAAATATTGTTTGACTCTTTTAATCAAGGATTTGGCTTTACCGACATAAATCACTTCATTGTCGGCATTTTTCATGATATAGACACCCGGTCTAGAAGACAGCAATTCGATCTTGGCCTTTAAAACTTCGTTCATTTTAAAATCACCACCGTCGCTCCAACGCCGCCTTCATTCAATCCTCCTAAGCGATAACTTAAAACATGGAGGTGATGTTTTAGATAGTCTTGAACGGCCGCGCGCAACTTTCCACTGCCGGAGCCATGAATGATGCGCACTTGTTTATAGTGAGCGACTACAGCATCGTCTATATACTTGCTGACCGCCTCTAAACCTTCTTCGATATGATATCCGATGATGTTCAATTCTAAAGGCACCATTTTTATATTAGTAAAATCGCTATTGACATACTGCTTTTTTTCTTTTGATTTTGGCCTACATAAAACCAGGGAACTTTTAGGAATCCACATCGACTTTCCTTCATCTGTCAAAACGTAACAATCATCATTTTTGATTCTGATGATTCGCCCTCTTATCGCCAAATCTTCATAAGCGACATAATCGTCGATTTGAAATTCATGGACGATGGGCTTAGTTTCTTCTTGTTCGCTTAAAGCTTGTAAACGTCGTCTTGAAGATATAATCTCATGAGTTTTGATTGTTTCCTTATCTTTCAACTCTTCAAAAATCTGCTCGATTTTTTCCGCTGCTTCAGCCACCAGCGTCTCGATTTCCTCTTGGGCTTTGTCTTTGATTCGCTGTTGTTCTTTAAATAAGGCTCTTTGTTTCTGTTCGGTCTCTTGAAGTGCCGTATCTAATTGATTTTTTTCGCTCAATAACTGATCTTTGAGTTTTTCGGTCTCTTCGATTTTAGAAACTAGTTCATCAAGAAGAAGATCTTTACTATTATTTTTCGCCTCATTTAACCAATGTTTGGCATTTTCGATAATTTGGTGATTCAAACCTAATCTTGACGCCACTTCGATTCCGTATGATTTACCACAGGTTCCAAGTCGCAAGTGGTAAGTCGGCAACAATTTTTCTTCATCAAAAATCATCGATGAAGGTAAAATCGCTTGATTTTCAAGCGAATAATTCTTCAAACCTTCATAGTGTGAAGAAATAATGGCAAAACATCCTTTTTCAATCAAAAAATTAATAACTCCGATGGCGAGTGCTTCTCCGTCTAATGGAGAAGTACCGGTTCCCAGTTCATCGAGAATTACAAGCGAATCTTCATCAACTTGCTCGGTGATCAAGCGGATATTTTCAATGTGACCTGAAAAAGTCGATAGATTATCTAGTAACGATTGATGATCGCCGATATCGACGAAGATCTCTTTAAAAAAAGAAATGAGCGGTGGTTCATCGCACGGAAGCGGCAAGCCGCATTGATGAAGATAGACAAAAAGTCCAATCGTCTTTAACGCGACGGTCTTCCCCCCAGCATTAGGACCACTTATAAGTAGGATTTTCCGATCATAAAGTTCAAAAGAATTTTTAACGACATTTTTTTGATCCAACAAGGGGTGTCGCGCTCCTTTTAAAGAAATAATTGGCTCTTCGGATACTTTACCGACCACAGCATCATATTCTTTTGCATACTGTGCCTTAGCCATCAAAAAATCCAATCTCGCAATCAAGTAATGATCGAGATATAAACTATCAAAATTTCTTTTGATTTCATCTAACAACTCTTTAATGATTCTGGAGATTTCTTCATTTTCCTCTTGCTTTAAGCGATAGATCTTATTATTACTGGCGATGATTTCGTTAGGTTCGATAAAAACCGTTTGTTGACTGGCGGAAACGGCGACGACCACTCCATCCACTTTTCCTTTGTAGCTGGCTTTGATAGCAAGAACTTTGGTTTGGTCTTTTAAAGCAATACGTTCATCGTTCAAATAAGCACCATATTTTTGCACCAAGCGATTCATGATCACGCTTTGCACTTGCTCTTCACTTAGAATAGCTTTACGGATAGACGAAAGTTTAAAGGACGCTTCAGAAGAAATGGTCAAATCGGGCGCTAAAGTCACGTCGATTTTCTTTTTTAATGTAGGAATGAGGATCAATCGTTCAAGCAATCCTTTAAGTAACGGAAATTCATTATCGATCATCGTTTCACGTTTGAGTACCGATGCATTTTCTAAAAGACGAGAAACCTGATAGAAAAATTCCAGTTCAACACTTGCCCCTTTTTCGATTAAAGCCAAAGAATCAAGCAAGTTATTTAAAGGATAGATCGATAAAGATTGATATTTATAAAGATAACTGACAGCCTCTTGGGTATATAAAAGTTCCTCTTCCAATTCACCGCGATATGAAAACATCTCCAGTTCTTGAATCATCTTTTTCGCATAACCGGTTTGAGCGTGTTTTTGAATCAGATTAAAAACTTGATCAATTTCAAGAATTTCTTTTAGTGATTTCATACTTTCACCTGATTGTTATTGTATCAAACCCCTGAAGTTTTATCATCAAAAATCGATGTTACGGATTAATAAACCGCTTTTTTTTAATGTGACTTTACACTCTTTGTTTTACACTATTACTTGCGACATTTTTATTTATAATCACGAAAATCCATGATAAGATAATAAAAGAGGAAAATATGAAAAGCGTAACGATTCAAATAGACGAAACACAAATCGCAAAGATTATGAATCACTTTGAAGGCTATGAACAAGAGGCTAAAGGTGATTATCTTTTATATCGTGCCGAAAACGAAGACTGCGCGGTAACAATTTACACTTCCAAAAAAGGTTTTAAAGCCGTTTTTACCGGCGATAAATGTCTTGAAGTCGCTTCTCTTTTTAGCGATCAAGCGACGCTTAATACGCCAAAAACCACTATTAATTCCTCATGGCAAGATTTAAATAATCAATTCGGTTCCGATGAAGTCGGAGTCGGTGATTTTTTCGGACCGATGATTGTCGTTGCTTGTTACGTAAGCAAAGATGATATTTCGTGGCTGCAAGAACTTGGCGTCGACGATTCCAAAAAATTGAAAGATCACAAAATTATCGAGATCGTTCCACAACTTTTAAAGCGAATTCCGCATTCGAAATTGTGCTTAGATAACGTTACTTACAATCAGCAAATCGCTTTAGGTATCAATATGAATGAATTGAAAAGCAAACTTCACAATCGAGCTCTTTACAATGTGATTCATCGTCAAAAAGTCGACTTTTACCATGTCTATGTCGACCAATTTGTTAGTGAAAAGCATTATTATGAATACATTAAAAATGAAACTAAACGAATCGACAATATCATTTTTAAAACCAAAGGCGAAAGCTATTTTCCTAGTGTTGCCGTCGCTTCTTTAATCGCTCGTTACAGTTTTTTAAAAGCGATGGAAGTAATGAGTGAAAAATATGCGCTTGAATTTCCTAAAGGTGCTTCTTTTTCTGTCGATCAATTCGCAGATGCCTTCGTTCAAAAGTACGGCAAAGACGAACTTGCGAAAGTGGCAAAACTCAATTTCGTCAATTATAAAAAATTTTTAAGTTAAATGCTTGAAAAAGGCTTTTTTAAGGCTTTTTACATATGTGAATAATTTATTTTTTTACTTTGCTTTTTTTCAATTTTCGAAAGCGACGATTTTTTATCGTGACATATTTATCATAAAGATAAAAAAATGATTGCAATATGTGAAGGTTACTATTATAATGCTTCTCGGTTTACAATTACTAAACTTTTTTCTTAACATTACAAAACCGGAAAAGGAGGTCACATTATTGAAAATCGGCAAAAGAATCAAAGAACTGAGAACCCTTTATAATCTGACCCAAGAAGAGCTCGCTAATCGCTTGGAATTGACAAAAGGCTATATCTCCCAATTAGAGAACGATTTAACCGAACCCAGCGTTTCGACTCTTGAAGATATCGTCTTGGCGTTAGGCACCACTTTAAGTGAATTCTTTAAAGAAGAAGACTCAAAAGTGCCGATCGTCTTTCGAAAAGATGATTACTTCATCAAGGATTATCAAGGGTATTCCATCACTTGGCTTGTCACCAACTCCCAGAAAAATGAGATGGAACCAATTTTAATAACGATCTTACCTAACCAGAAAACCGACAATGACTATCCTCATGAGGGTCAAGAATTCGGTTACGTGCTTGAAGGTGAAATTGAATTGCATCTCGACAAAGATGTTTATCGTATCAAAAAAGGCGAAACCTTTTACTTCGATTCAAACAAAAATCATTATTTGGCAAACTGTAAAAATAAAATCTGTCGCATTGTATGGATTTCAAGTCCCCCAAACTTTTAATTCAATAGTAAATTATCGATTATTAAAAAAGGAGTAACATATGGAAAACGAAAACAAAGACGTTATTATCGAACTTATCGACGTCAACAAAAAATTTGATGACAGTTACGCAGTGGAAAATTTTAATCTTACTGTCAAAAAGGGACAATTTGTCACTTTCTTAGGTCCTTCGGGTTGTGGAAAGACCACGACGCTAAGAATGATTGCCGGTTTTGAAATTCCCACCAGCGGTAAAATTCTTTTAAATGGCCAAGACATCGCTCAATTGCCTCCATATTTAAGACCTGTCAATACGGTATTTCAACGATATGCTCTTTTCCCTCACCTCGATGTCTACGACAATATCGCCTTTGGGTTAAAAATGAAACGAGTGGAAAAAGTCGTTAAAGATCGTCATGGTCGCGATAAAATCAAAAAAGTCAAACTTTCGCAAAAAGAGATCGATGAAAAAGTAACGCGAGCTTTAAAAATCGTGGATTTGGAACAATTCGAATCTCGTAACGTGACTACCCTTTCCGGCGGACAACAGCAGCGAGTAGCCATCGCAAGAGCAATCGTCAACGAACCGCAGATTCTCTTGCTCGATGAACCACTTGGAGCCTTGGACTTAAAAATGCGAAAAGAGATGCAAGTCGAATTGAAAAATATGCATCGTAAGTTAGGCATCACTTTTATTTACGTCACTCACGATCAAGAAGAAGCTTTGACGATGTCGGATATGATCGTCGTCATGAAAGACGGCCAAATTCAACAAATCGGAAAACCCGAAGATATCTACAACGAACCGGCGAATGCCTATGTGGCGGATTTCATCGGTGAATCCAACATCTATGTCGGCTCGATGTATGGCGATAAGAAAGTTCGTTTTTTAGGAAAAGTATTCGATTGTGTCGACGATTTCCCTTTGCATGAGAAAGTCGATGTTGTCATTCGTCCCGAGGATTTTAAAATCACGAAACCTGAAGATGGAATGGTCAAAGGAAAGATTACGGATTGCATCTTTAAAGGCATTCACTATCAATACACGATCATGGTCGGCAAAAACGAAGTTCTAGTTCAATCAACCAAAGAAACTCCGGTCGGAATCGAAGTCGGATTGAGCGTTAAGCCTGATTTAATCCATATTATGAAAAGAAACATCTCTTCAAATGTCTATGAGGGTTATATCAATAAAAACAATGATCTTTGCTTTGCCGAAGCCACTTGGGAATGCGATGTAACTTCCTTGATTAAAGATTCTCACATTGACGAAGAAGGTTATCTTGTCGACAAAGGTAATAAACGTTACGACTTAACCGACGCCGAAGTAACCGTTGAAGTCGATATGAACGATATTGAAATCAGCGATAATCTCGAAGAAGGAAATATCACTGGCGAAATTATTGAAATGGTCTATGTCGGCGATCATTATCGTCTTATCGTAAGAACCGAAGAGGAAGATGATTTTGCGGTCGATACCGAATGGACTTGGAACGAAAACGATATTGTAAGCGTTAAAATCCCCAAAGAAAAGATTCACATGACATTAAAAGGAGAGCTTTCCAAATATGAAATTTAGATTTCAGCGAAAGTATCTTTCGCTTCCTTACATTCTCTTCTTTCTTTTCTTTGTGATTGCTCCGGTCGTTTTGATCGTCTTCTATGCTTTTACCAATAAAACAACCGGCAATTTTTCTTTCGACAATGTCGTAAAGTTTTTTTCCGATTCAACTAACACCAACGTTTTATTGATTTCCCTTTGCTATGGATTGATAAACACGGTGTTATGTCTTTTAATCGGTTATCCGATCGCGTATTTTTTAGCTGATCGTAAAATCAATCGCTCCGCGGTCCTTGTTACCCTTTTTATTATGCCGATGTGGATTAATTTCGTAATCAGAACCGGTGCGACACGCGATCTATTGACTTGGATCGGTCTATCGGGAGGTTCCTATCCGGAATTAGCGACGCTCATCGGTCTTGTTTATAACTATTTACCATTCACGATTTTGCCTTTGTATTCTACGATGCTTAAGATGGACCGCAATCAGATTGAAGCGGGTATGGATCTTGGCGCTAACCCTTTTAAAAACTTTTTTAAAGTAATCATTCCAATGACGATGCCCGGCATCGTTTCAGGAGCGACGATGGTGTTTATGCCGACGCTTTCTTCTTATGTCATTTCCGACATTCTATCAGAGTACAATGTCGTTTTATTCGGAAGTTATATCGATCTATATTTCAATCAATCCGATTGGAATTTCGGCTCCTTCATGGCGTTAATCATGTTGGTTTTGATTCTTATAAGCGTCTTTGTCACTAGAAAATTTGCCGGTGATGAAGATAGCGGAAGGAGATCTATATGGTAAGAAAAATTTTAGCGCGATGCTTTATTTATTTAATGCTTTTATTGATGTATCTTCCGATTTTGGTTTTAGTTGTCTATTCCTTTACCGTCAGCGATCAAATCGGGGTATGGACCGGATTTTCTTTGAAACTCTACGCTGATTTGTTTAACAATCACGATTTGATGGACGCGGTCAAAAACACCTTTATCATCGCAATATGCAGTGCAGTCGTCTCGACGATTATTGGAACTCTCGGTGCAATTGGAGCTTATTATTCGTCTTCAAGAGCCAAAAAAGCGATTGAAACCATGACCCAACTTCCGGTAGTCAACGCCGAAATCGTGATGGCCCTCTCTTTAGCGGTGTTGGTGGTCGCTCTTTCTTGGAAATTCACCTTTTTCACATTGCTTATTGGGCACGTCGTTTTGACCGTAGCTTTCGTCTATTTAAATGTAAAGCCGAAGTTAATGCAAATGGATCCTAACACCTATGAAGCGGCACTTGACCTTGGTGCCAAACCGCGTTATGCCCTTTACAAAGTGATTTTACCGGAAATTTTACCAGGGATTCTTTCGGGATTTATGATTTCCATTACGTTATCACTGGATGATTTTGTAATCACCCAATATTTAAAAGAACCCTCTTTTGAAACCATTTCCACCTATATTCAAAAAATCATTGCCAAACACCCGATTCCACCGGAAGTAAGAGCCTTAGCTACTTTGATTTTTGTCATCGTCTTAGTTTCTGTGGTCGGTAAAACAATCTACAGCAATCACAAGGCAAAGGTAATCGCCAAACGTAAAAAAGGAGGATTATAGAATGAAACAATCATTGATGCTATTAATCTCGCTCTTTGTTACCGCACTGGCTTCAGGAGTGAATGTTCCTTCTGCTTCTTTGAAAAATACTTTGCATGTAAAACAGCATCTTGATCAAGCGGATTATAGTGGCAAAACTTTAACGATCTACAATAGCTTTGACTATATCAATGAAGATTTAATCGACGCTTTTGAAGAAGAAACCGGCGCGAAAGTAAATTACTACACTTTCGACACCAATGAAACGATGTACAATCAGTTTACCTTACAACCCGAAGGAACATACGATTTGGTCTGCACTTCAGATTATATGATTCAAAGAATGATTCGCGAAGGACTTTTAGAATCCGTCGATATCGCCAAAGAATGCCCTATCTATGATACTTACGCTTCCAATATCGTCCGTGGCAAATTAAAGTCGATGTTCGCAGATACCGATAACGATGGCATTAAAGACACTTCTTTAGATTCTTACGCGGCCGGTTATATGTGGGGAACTTTAGGTATCATTTACGATCCTTATTGCAGCGATACCATTAAGGAAGATGTCAAATCATGGGATGTTTTTTGGGATCCGACTTATCGCAATTTGATTTCGATTAAAAATTCGATGCGCGATACGTTTACGGTCGGATTAATCCACGCTTATAGCGGAAGCAACTTTTCAAATACTGAAGATATTTTAAACCCGGCTCGAGAAGAGTATTTAAATAAACTAAAAAATGCCTCGAATCAAGAAGAAATAGATACTTTAAGAGCTGAATACAACGAAGTCGTCCAAGGAATCCTTGATTTAGTGATCACCGAAGAAAACTATGAAGATATTATCGATGTCGTCAATCACGAATTGATTGAACTTAAAAAGAACATCTTCGGATTTGAAGTCGATTCAGGAAAAAACGATATTGTCACCGGTAAAATCAAGATGAATTTAGCGTGGTCGGGAGATGCGGTGTATTCGATTGACGTGGCGATGGAACAACAAGAAAAAGTTCTTGAATATTATGTTCCTGAAGAAGGTAGCAACATTTGGTACGATGGATGGGTTTTTCCAAAAGGTTGCGATAAAGAGCTTGCTTGTGCCTTTGTCGATTTTATCTCCGATCCTTACAATGCTTCGCAAAATATGGATTATACCGGTTACACTCCGTTTATTACCAGTGAAGAAGTTTTCAACATGGCTTCTGATTGGTATGGTTGTGCCGATTATTTTGAAGGTCGTGAATATTACGATTCAGTTGATGTCGACGAAGATGGTAATGAAATCGAAGTCGATCCGACCTTAGTTCATTACGATGATAAATTTTACGTTTGTATCAAAGATTCGATAAATCATCTTCCGACCGATGAAGAATACTTTGAAGAAGTCGATCCTGAAGAATATGTCTTTGAAGAACCTTACGACTTAAAGTTCTTATTTGAAGGACATATAAGCCCCGAGCGCAACGGAATCATCTATCCTTTACAAGAATCTCAAAATGGATTGATGACTCAGTATCCCGATGAAGAGACGATCGCTCGATGCGCTGTGATGAACGATTTTGAAGACGCCAACAATGACGTCGTCATCATGTGGGGTCAAATTCGTGCCTACACCAATATGGTTCCTTATTATGTGATTCTCGGTGTTTCCGCCGGCATTATTTTGACTTTCTTTATCTATCAAATCGTAAAAAGACATGTATCATCAAGAAATAAAAGATTGTTGTCCCAAAAAAACAATCATAACTGATAAAAAATAAATGATGAATAATATAAGGTCTAAAACCTTGTGTATTGGTTTTGGGCCTTTTTATTCAAAGTAAATTATATTTTACGTAGTTCATTTTCAGAATAAATTGATCTTTATCTTTCATGATTTTCCGCTAGGAATTAACCTTACCACCGCGATCAACGTCTTTTTACGCCAATCCGTCCGGGCAGGCGGATTTCCGTTTGAAGTGCGTTTGAATCAACCAAACCAAGAAACGATTGCTGCTATAGTAGAGGCAGAAAGTATTGAACATGATTCTAGTATTAAACACTATTCCGATGTAAACGAAGCACTTCAGAAACTGAAACGATGAATCGGATATTGTCTCGACGACTAGAATTGTTATTTATTCGAAAAATAAAAATGCCGTCGTAAGGAAATATAATCCTCTACGACGGTTTTTATATGTTTTGCAAGTTTATTTATCTGCCGTTTTAAATTTTTACGACTTATGTATTACTCATCGTTTTTTTATAAAAATATTCGATAATAGCGCGCCGCTTTACCATTCCCATATAGATGTTACGATCATCGACAATCGGAATGAAGTTTTGATCAAGCGACATAATCACCAAATCTTCGATTTCGGAATTGATTGAAATCGCTTTGTATTCACGATAACGAGCAATGTCCATCAAATGGATTTGTTCGGCCTTTTGAAGCGAAAAGCGTCCCTGATCTTTGATGTATTTAAGGATATCACCTTCGGAGATAGTTCCGACAAATTCTCCTTCATGAGTGATGATTGGTAACACCGAATAACGATGATAGTCCATTTTTTCAAGCGTCTGTCTTAAAGTATCGTCATCGTAAAGATAAGCACTATCTTTTTTCATCGTCAAAAAAAATAACAAATTCATCGGCAAGTTCCTCCTTTTGTTATTATACCATATTCCTCTAGATATTGTGGTAAGTTTTGATAAAAGAATTGATAAGAGCTTCGCTTTGAAATAATTGATGTTCATTATCGAAACTTATAAGCAAAGAATTGGCGTTTTCAATAAAAAAAGCGAAGATTCCAAAATTGAATAAGATGAAATTCAACGTCAGATTATCTTTAATAAAGGCATAGATTAAAGTTAAACAAAAAATGATGAGATATTTTAATCCATTGTAAACAAACATCTTGCGTTCGATTTTATCGGCGATTTCCGTTGCTTTTAAATAACCATTTAAGATAGCTGCATCTCGATAAAACTGTGTTTCAAGTTCACTTAAAGCGATTTTTTCATGATTGATCCGTTTCATCAAATGAAAATAGACTAAACTCCAAGTCAAAAACACAAAAAGGAAAACGAGATACATTAAATCATTGATAATTAAAATGAAAATCAAAGCCATAAACGTGATGATGCCATAATGTTTTTTTAATCGTTCTTTAATAAGGTTACTCTTCAATGAAATCAAGTCGATTCTTTTAGAAATTTCAACCTTTTCAATAAAAGGTGTAATAATCGTTTGATCGATTCGTTTCATCTCTTTTTTTAAGAGACACCTTTTTAATAACTCTAAACTCAAAATAAAAAATAGGTGAACTATAAAGGCGACTGTTTGTTCACTATAAATCAAAGCGCTCATCAAAACCATCAATTCCAAATACAACAAGACGCAGATATAATAGTTAAAATGATACGGACGTTCTTCAAACTTTAATTGTTTATGATAATTTGTTTCTCTTAAAAATCTGTTTAAATATCGCTCTTTTAACCATACAAGATCATTTTTCAATATTCCGTATTTCGGGTCAAAATAAGTGACTTTACGCTTGCTTAATTTTAAGATCAAAATATAATGTGTCATTTCTTGAACTTTAATTAATGCGATGTCGTTTTTTTGTAAATCGTTGACGGTTGCTTCATAGCCTTCTAATTCTAGGCCCTCACTTTTTGATATCGTCACAAGATCCAAAAAAGAATAAGCTCCTTTTTTTAAATCCTGCGATAATCTAAGATAACGTTTATCGTGACTTAGTCGATAAAGCAGATTTTTAAGGCAACAAAATCCGCAATCATCTTCATTTAATTGTAAGCAATATTTCACCTTTAATCACCTATTTATCAATAGGCGAAAAATCATCAAAATGTAATAATATTTTCGTATAAAGTAAAGTGTACCTTAAGCGTCGCTTGATAATTTTGATTGTGAAAGAAAAGAATTTCTTGAACATCGATTCTTTCTTCATCGGTAAAATCTTTACTGACTTCATATTGCGCGCAGTTTATAAGATAACTCATCACTTCGCTTTCTTCCTCAAAATGATGATGATATTCCACAGTTACGATACTCCAAGTGTAGGCATAAATTTTACCATAAGTACCAATCACATAATGATTGTCGTTTAAGGATATGGTATCTTCGACTAGTAAGGTCCCCTTCGTCACATATTGATTCGGAGTAACTAAAACCACTCCCGAACCAATTTCGATTTTATCGATCATGCCATCTTTTTTGGCATACATTTTGCCATGCCGCTCTTCAAGCGGATCGTAAGTTCGCCGTCTCACATAAGTGACATTGATAAAATTTCCGCTTTTGGTGATTTCTAATTGTTCGACTGCTTCATGATACTCGCTATATAATTCTTTTTGAAGTGTTTTTAAAGTTTCGATAGACGGCAATTGGGCATAACGGTTGATTCCCTTTTCATTCAAGGATACCAATAGTTGCTGATTGAGTTTTTCGCTAGTTCCATTAATATTGATACCGATGATTAACGTTGTCAAATAGTAAAAGAACAGCAATGAAATTGCAAGAGCAATTAACGAAGTTTTACGTTTTAGAAGATGATTTAATATGAATCTTGGTCCATGATACTCAATGATTTCTAAATCGACAAATTTCTTTTGAATTTTTTTAAAATCACGATATCGCACTTCAAATGAATACTGATATTCATCAAGTTGCACCATGTCAATCAATTCGATATTTTCATTTTTGGCATATTCAAACAACACTTTGGCCGAATATACTTTTGCTTTAAATTTTATTGTTGAGCGATATAAATATTTATTCTTCATATTTTATTTCCAATTTTTTAAAATTCCCTTTTAAGTGAATTTCTTCTTTTCTAAAAAGTGATGCCAAAAAATGTTCGCCGGTAATCACTAGGCGAAAGTCTTTATAAATAATCACAATTTTTTCATTGGTCAAAATCGGAATGGAAATAAATTTCATTGCGATTAACTCACCTTTTTCATAAAAAAACATGGCATCACCATGTTAATTTTATGACGTTAGCAATTAAATAATGTTATTTAGCGTAATACGGTAGTCCTTCTAAATAAAATTGTTTAGCATCACTTCTAATCGTTTCAACCATCATTCTAGCGCGAGGAGCCGCAGCTTTAGAAGTGCTATGCATCGTTTGAATTTCTTCTAATGTGTAATTTGATGTGTAAAATGTCGGAAGATTATTTGAAAATCTTTCAAAAATCAGCGGATAGATAATGCTATCTTTAACAAAATCGGTCCGTGATTCATTACCAAAATTATCGATAAAAAGAAGCGATGCTTTTTTGACATTTTCAAGTTCTTCGTAAAAAGCATTTTTATCATTATATACTAAATCAATTAAGGAAGCGCAAAACTTCGGAAAGTTAATAAACGCGATATTGGTTTTGTGACGCTTGGCCAATTCAACGGCAAAACATGACATAATAAACGTTTTACCAATCCGCATATTGCCGTGAACATAACATGATTTTATATCATCATTTAAAAGGCAACTTGAAAGAAAAGAAACAAGTTTGGTTCGCATTTTAGCATTCACAAGTATCGTATCTTTTAATTTGTAATCAAACATTTGATTAGGAAAATCACGAATCAAAAAAGCATCATCCAAAAGTTCAAAGCTCCGTTTTTTATCGCATACACGATAGACAAAATCAATAATCCGTGTATCTTTATCAAACGATAAGTCGAGGACGATTTGAGGAATACGATTCTTACATTCATTCAAGGCTTTGCAAGAATTACAGTTTTCTTCACTATTGAGCAATGTCAAAAATTTAGAAGCATTATCTTTGATTTCCTGATCGGTGAGATTATTTTCGGCGATAAAAATATCAAAACGATGGCTGTCTTTGATTTTGCTTAACGCTTCTTCTTTAAGGTTTTCGATTTTATGTTGATCTGTTTTGATTAACTTTGAATAATCCATACTACACATCCTCTAGAATTTTTTTAAGGTTTTCGACTTCGCTATCGCTAACTTCTTCACTATTGGAAGATTCTTCGGTATGATTAACCACCTTTTTTTGTTTTTTTCTGATGGCATAAAGATAATTCATGGCATCCAAAGAGTTATCGATCTTTTCACGTTGCAAAGATGCCGCGATTTTTTCCGTGTATTTACGCGGTAAAGTGTTATTTTGAGTTTCTAAAACGTAATCGATCAAAGCGTTGATAACCGATGAATTCAAACCTTGATTACGGCTTAATTTATTGATAAGATCGATATCCGCGGTCGAAGGCATCGTATTGTTTTGTTTCAATTTCAAATAATCAAATGCCGAAGTAGTCGACATCAATTGTATTTTTTGTCCCAGAATCGTGGATTCATCATATTGTTCCACTCCATTCCGTTTCGTCTTACGTACCGGAATCATTCCTTCATTTTTCGCAAGCCATAATAGTTTTTCATTGTCTAGGTGCGGAATTTGATTGATATTATATGAACGAGAGACTAAATCTGCCATCACTTTTTCATCAAGGCCAAAAAGTAAAGCGATTCTTTCAATCTCTTGATGAGCTTCATTTTGAAGCGAATCGGGGTTGATTTGATAATTTTTTTCTAAATCAACATTGAAAGACGCAAAGTCAAATCCTTTTGAAATATCATGAATTTTTCGATTTTTCAAAGAATTATAATGTATCAAATTCGGATTGGCTTTTGTAATCGAATCGCCGAAAATTTCCGGAAATGTTTTGCTCATTTCAGTATAACCTTCAAGATTCGGTTTCACTTTTTCAAAGTACATTTTATTGCGCATAAAAATTCTTTCAGAAATATTCAACTTGTAAAGATTGCAAAATAACGGATCGTTAAAAAAATCTCCTGGTGTTTTAGGTGCGTACAATTTATAACAATATGTGACAACATTGGCTTCTTTTTTACGATATGTTTTCATTAATCCGATCGCTTCGAGTTTTCCTCTTGCATTTTCAAAATCGGTGAGTGTAATCGAGGTTAATTTCAAAAAATCTTCATGCGATAGTGTTTCGGTGATACTTTTCATTTTATATTGTGACCACATCGTGAGATAAATAGAAATTGCTTGATAACCGACAATCGGCTGATAAAGCAATATTAAAGTATCGTAGTCATAGTCGGCTAACATCGAACCTAAATAAATTTCCAAGTAGTCATCTTTTTTTAATAAATCCATCACAGTGAACCTCGTGATTTATTATATCATTAGCCATTGTTTTATTTCTACCATTTTGGTTTTATCAATTTTCATTTTTTAAAATAATTGTATAACTTTATAAATAGTTCCTATGTTAAAATAAGGATAGTAGTCCGCAGCAACGGAAATATAATTATTAATTTGGAGGTATAGTTGTTATGATCAAAAAAATCGGTGTTTTAACATCAGGTGGCGATGCTCCCGGTATGAATGCCGCTTTAAGAGCGGTAATTAGAACTGGTATCGAACGCGGCTTAGAAATGTATGTGATTTACGATGGTTATAAAGGTATCATCGAAAAGCGCATAGAAAAGGTCGATCGCCATTTTGTTTCCGAAATTATCAATCGTGGCGGAACCATCATCGGAACTGCTCGCCTTCCGGAATTTGTTGAAGACGCCGTACAAAATAAAGCTGTTGAAATTCTTAAAGAATTCGGTATCGACGCTCTTGTCACTATCGGTGGTGACGGCACTTATAGTGGTGCTTTAGCTCTTTCGCGCAAAGGTATTCCTTGTGTCGGATTACCGGGAACTATCGATAACGATATCGCTTCCAGCGATTACACTATCGGTTTCGATACTGCCTTAAATACAATCGTCGATTGTGTCGATAAACTTCGCGATACATCTTCTTCCCACCAACGCTGTTCGGTAATTGAAGTTATGGGACGTTATTGCGGCGACCTCGCCGTCTATGCTGGCATCGCCTGCGGAGCGGAAATCGTCGTCACTAGCGAACACCCTACTCCTAAACAAGAGATTATTGAATCGATTAAAAAACAAATTCAAGAAGGCAAACACCATGTCATGGTTCTCATCACCGAAAAGATTTGCAATGTCGAAGAATTCGCTCGCGAAATTCAAAACGAATGCGGAATCGAAAGTAAATCTGAAGTGCTTGGAAGAATCCAACGCGGTGGTAGACCTAGTGCTTCGGATCGTATTTTAGCCGCACGATTAGGTTATGAAGCGATCAATCAACTTGCTAACGGAAATGGTGGACTTTGTATCGGTATCATCGACAATAAAGTAACTGCCACTCCAATTGAAGTCGCTTTAAAGATGAAGCGAAAAGATAATCTCGAGTTATTGAACATTTGCACCGCCATAAAATAATAAATAAGGAGAGCCATATGAATATTTCTAAGAAGACAAAAATTGTTTGTACCATCGGTCCTGCTTCCGACACTTACGAAAAATGCAAAGAGCTCTATGATGCCGGAATGACGGTAATGCGCATCAATTTTTCTCACGGAAATTATGAAGATCATTTAAAAAAGATTGAAATTGCCAAACAATTAGAAGAAAAAGAAGGAATCTTGATTCCAATCATGTTAGATACTAAAGGTCCTGAAATTCGTACTCATCTTTTTGAAGGCGGCAGCGCCTCGATTAAAACCGATCAAATCGTCCGCATTGCAATGAAAGAAATACTCGGAAATGCCGAACGTTTCTCGGTGACCTTTGAAGGACTTTACGATGATGTTAAAATCGGTGACCGTATCAAGTTGGATGATGGTAATTTGACTTTAGTGGTTATCGAAAAAGATTCGAAAAATCGCGAATTAGTTACCAAAGCGGTCAACCATCATGTCATTAAAGATCGACGTGGTGTCAATTGTCCCGACACCAATGTTTCAATGCCCTACATCTCCAAAAAAGATCACGATGATATCGTTTGGGGTTGTGAACACAACGTTACTTTCATCGCCGCGAGTTTTGTCCGCGATGCAAACGATGTGAAAGCGATTCGGAAAATCATTACCGATCACAATCGTCCCGACATTAAAATAATCTCAAAAATCGAAAATCCAAATGCCGTAAAGTGCATGGATGAAATAATCAAAGTCAGCGACGGCATCATGGTTGCTCGGGGCGATCTCGGCGTTGAAGTTCCCGCGGAAGAAGTGCCGGTCATTCAAAAAGAATTGATTAATAAATGCCGCATCGCCGGTAAACCGGTAATCACCGCGACGCAAATGCTCGATTCCATGAAATCTAACCCTAATCCGACTCGCGCGGAAGTGAGCGATGTTGCTAATGCCGTCCTTGAAAGTTCTGACGCGGTGATGCTTTCCGCTGAATCCGCTTCTGGAGAATATCCGGTTTTGGCCACGGAAATGCAAGCCAAAATCGCTTCAAAGATGGAGCATTACTTGGATTATGAAAAACTTGCCAAAGAAGCTTATGATACTTCTATGAAAAATAACAATGACGCGATCTCTAACTCCGTTGCCAATACGGCTTTATTGATCGGTGCTAAACTTATCGTGGTGTTATCGGAAACCGGAGAAACTCCCACCCGCATTTCTAAAGCGCGACCGATTTGTCCGATTCTTGTCGTTTCCAATAAACGCCAGATTTGTCTTGCTTCTTGTTTAAACTGGGGAGTTTATCCGATTTTAATTCCTTCGATGCCTCAATTTATCGAAGAGATGGAAGTTCTGGCTTTGATGAAAGCTCGTCAATTGGGAATTGAACCTGGTTCTCCGATTATTTTAACCGGAGGTACTCCTACAGGAGCTAGCAAAACCAACTTTATGAAAATTGTGACGGTTAATTCCGTAAAAGAAGTCGATATGTAAAATATCTGCAACTTAACTACTATTTAAGAGGAGGTTTTTATGAATAATAGTAAAATTGCAATCAGTTCTGATACAACTTGCGCCTTGGACCGCAATATAGCCCAAAAATTGGGACTCTTTTTATTGCCTTTGAACGTAATTGTCGACGGCGTTGAATATCACGATGGAATCGACATTTCAGTCGATGAACTTGCTAAAAAAATGAGAGCCAACAGCGATATTAAAACTTCGACCCCAACTCCGTATGAGATCGAGCAATACTTCAATCAAATTTTTGCTTTAGGTTATGAAAAAATCATTCACTTTACGATTTCTAGTCACTTATCGAGCATGTTCACTTTGTTTACCACTCAATGTCAAGAAAAATATGGTGACAAGGTTATCGTCATCGATTCACTTTCCGTTTGTTCTTTAATGCTTTCTAATGTTTTGACCGCTTTAGAGATGTGTAAAAGAGGGGCGAGCGTCGAAGAAATCGTTGCAACTTGCAAAGCGCGAGCTAGTGAAGGAATCATCTACTTTATCCCTGAAAACCTCAACGCTTTGAAAAAAGGCGGTCGCGTGTCCCCCGCTGTAGCTACAATCGGCAACTTTATCGGTTTAAAACCGGTGTTAATCTTCAAAGATGGTAAAATCGAAAAAGACGGAACTACTAGAAAAGTAAAACAAGTATTGGAAGAAAAGGTTAAATTGTTAAAAGAAAATTATTCTTCTGAAAAATATGATTTTATCATCGTCTGTTTCGACACCAACCAAGGATTGGTCGATGGTTTACAACAATTGGTTAAAGAGATGATTCCTGAAGCCAAAGCTTATCTTTCACCCCTTTCCATCAACGTCTGCGCTCATGCCGGGCCGGGAACGATTGGAATCGGTGTCGCTCCTAAAATCGATGGACATCTTTTCTTAAGTGATCTTGCTGTTTAAGCGTAAATTTATTGCAATTTGCGATTTTACGGATAATAATACTAATAAGCGATGATGAAGACAAGTCGTTAGAAACCTTTTAGAGACGCTTTCACTTGGTGCAAGAAAGCGACAAAACTAACGGTACCACTTCTGAGCTTTCTGAGCAATCAGACGCAACCGGCGTTATCGGTAAATTAAAGAGATAAATTAAGGTGGTACCGCGCTTCATGCGCCCTTAGGTGCGACCTTTTTTATTTTAAGGAGGAAAATACTATGAAAATTGTTTTACCCGATGGAAAAGAAATGGAAGTAACTCAAGGAACAAGCGGAGAAGACATTGCAAAAGCAATCTCTTTATCGCTTGCCAAAAAAGCGATCGCTTATAAATTAAACGATGAAGTATACGACCTATCTCGTCCGATTGAAAAAAGCGGAAAATTTAACTTAATTTTGATTGGCGATAAAGAAAGTTACGATGTGTTAAATCATTCAACCAGTCATTTATTGGCCCAAGCTATTCATCATTTGTATCCCGAGGCTAAATTTGGATTTGGTCCTGCCATCGAAGAAGGATTTTATTACGACATTGATTTTAAAAATCCTGTTTCAGAGCAAGATTTTTCAAAAATCGAGCAAGAAATGCAACGTCTTTCTCAACAAAATTATCCGATTGTTCGCGAAGTCATTTCCAAAGAGCAAGCTAAGGAATTATTTAAAGACAATCCCTATAAAATCGAGTTAATTGAAGGAATAGATGGTGAAATCACCATCTATCGCCAAGGTGACTTTTTCGATTTGTGTGCCGGTCCCCACGTCCAAAGAACCGGTCAAATTAAAAATTTCAAATTATTGTCTTTAGCCGGTGCTTATTGGCGCGGCGATGTCAAAAATAAACAATTGACAAGAATTTACGGAACGAGTTTTTTCTCAAAAGACGAATTAGAAAAACACTTGACGATTCTTGAAGAAAGAAAAAAGCGCGATCATCGTAAACTCGGAAAAGAATTGGAACTTTTTATGCTTTCCGATTTTGGTCCTGGACTTCCCTTTTGGCTTCCCAAAGGTTATCAATTGCGCCGCACTCTAGAGGATTTCTGGCTTGATTTACATCGTAAAAACGGCTATGTCGTCGTTGAAACGCCGATCATGCTTTCTAAAGAATTATGGGAAATTTCCGGTCACTGGGATCACTACAAAGAAGATATGTTTATCACTAATGCCGATGAAAAGGAATATGCCATCAAACCGATGAATTGCCCCGGGGCGATTTTGGTCTATAAAAATAGTTTACATTCTTATAAGGATCTTCCTTTAAGAATCGCCGAATTAGGTCATGTTCACCGTTACGAAGCTTCCGGTGCTTTAAATGGACTTTTCCGCGTTCGCACTTTCACTCAAGATGATGCCCATATTTTATTGACCGAGAATCAAATCGGTGACGAAATCGAACGAATCATTAAGATTTATGATTACGTATATTCGATTTTCGGTCTCAATTATCATATCGAATTGTCGACTCGTCCTGAAGATAATTATATCGGTGACATCGCTGTCTGGGATCGAGCGGAACAAGATTTAATTCGAGTTTGCAAAGCGACGGGAAAAGAATTTAAAATCAATCCCGGAGACGGAGCCTTCTATGGTCCTAAACTTGATTTTAAACTTCGCGATTCGATGAATCGAATCTGGCAATGCGGAACGATTCAATTAGACATGCAGTTGCCGGGTCGTTTTGATTGTACTTACATCGATGAAAACGGACAAAAAGTGACGCCGGTGATGATCCATCGCGCATGTTTTGGTTCCATCGAACGTTTCATTGCCATTATCACAGAAAACTTTGCCGGTGCTTTCCCGACTTGGCTAGCCCCGGTTCAAATCAATATTCTTCCTGTTTCTCCACAAGTTCACGGAAATTATGCAAATGAAGTTAAGGAAGCCTTAGAAAAAGAAAATATCCGCGTGGTTATCGATGATCGTGAAGAAAAACTCGGTTATCGACTCCGTGAAGCCCAAGTTCAAAAAGTACCTTATTCACTCGTCATTGGCGATAATGAATGCCATAATGGCAGCGTCACGTATAGAGCCTATGGTAAAAAAGAACAAACGACGGTTTCCCTCCAAGAGTTCATCGCTCTTTTAAAAGAAGAAATAGATAATAAAAGTTTTAATAAATAAATACAAATAATATATAAAAGAATCATATATTTTTATATTGATAAACAATTTTAAACAAGTTAAAAAAGTCGGTAGTTTTATTCCCGACTTTTTTAATAAAGTTTATCTTATTTAATCTGTTCTTTAGATAGTGTAGGAACAATACTGATCACTCAATGGCTTTATCGCCGCGAGCAACGATTTTTCCAGCCATGATGGAGTACTCCATTTTGCCGTTATCGGCAATGATTATTCGAACCAACCAATCACAACGAGGGCATAAAAAGTGTTCAAAGCACAAAAAGCGGCTGTTTTCAGCCGTTTTTAACATTATAAAGCCTGTTTTTGCTTGCTCTTAAGTCCGAGATATACTTTAAACCCATCGAATCTAACCGATGACTTTTGTTACTTTAATTCATAAAGTTTAATACGTGCAATCGCTCTTTTTAAAGAAACTTGAGCTCTTTTTAAATCGATATCATCGGCTTTACTTGCAAGACGTCTTTTAGCTCTTTCAAGAGCTCTCTTTGCTCTTTCGATATCGATTTGATTTTTATATTCAACCGCATCAACGATAAGTAACGTCTCTTCTTTAGTGACATTTAAAATACCGGTTGAAACGGCGATTTGCTCTTTTTTACCATCAGCTAAAATAATCGTTGCCACATCAGGTTCTAACGTAGTCACAAGTGGCATGTGTTTTGCTAGGATTGTCAAATAGCCTTGATCAGCTTTGATATTAAGCGATTGTACATCACCGTTAAAAAAATCTCCTTCGGGCGTCACAATATGTAATTTAAAAGTATCCATAATTATAAATTCTTGGCCTTTTCCACTGCTTCTTCAATCGTTCCCACATACAAGAAAGCTTGTTCTGGTAAATCGTCATATTTACCATCAAGGATTTCTTTAAAAGAACGGATAGTATCTTGAATCTTGACAAAACGACCCGGAATATTATTGAACACTTCAGCCACATGGAAAGGTTGCGAAAGGAAATTTCGAATGCGCCGCGCTCTTGCGACGATCCTTTTATCTTCTTCCGATAATTCATCCATGCCCAAAATGGCGATAATATCTTGCAATTCTTTAAATCGTTGCAAAATTGCTTGTACGCCTCTAGCTACTTCATAATGCTCTTTTCCTAAAATATTCGGATCGAGGATAGTTGAAGAAGAGTCGAGCGGATCAACTGCGGGATAAATTCCCAAAGCCGCGGTTTTACGATCGAGAACGGTCTTCGCATCGAGGTGTGAAAAAGTTGTCGCCGGAGCCGGATCGGTAAGGTCGTCAGCCGGAACATAAATCGCTTGTACCGAAGTGATCGATCCATTGCTAGTGGAAGTGATCCGTTCCTGCAGTTGTCCCATTTCCGTCGCTAAAGTCGGTTGATATCCGACCGCAGAAGGCATTCTTCCAAGCAACGCACTCACTTCGCTTCCCGCTTGTGTGAAACGGAAGATGTTATCGATGAAAAGCAAGACATCTTGATGCTCTTGATCACGGAAATATTCGGCCATCGTCAATCCGGAAAGCGCAACACGCATTCTAGCTCCGGGTGGTTCATTCATTTGACCAAACACCAAAGCCGTCTTTTTCAAAACGCCCGATTCTTTCATTTCATGATAGAGGTCATTGCCCTCTCTGGTTCGTTCTCCAACTCCGGCGAAAACCGAAATGCCGCCTTTTTGAGTGGCGATGTTATTTATCAATTCTTGGATTAAAACGGTTTTTCCAACTCCAGCGCCACCGAATAAACCGATTTTACCGCCTTTTACATACGGACAAAGAAGATCGATAACTTTAATTCCGGTTTCTAGCATCTCAGCTTTTGTGGCTTGTTCTTTAAATTTAGGAGCCGCTCGATGAATCGGATTACGTTTCACATCATCCTTAAGCGGTTCTAAACCATCGATCGGTTGTCCTAAAACATTGAACATTCTTCCTAAGGTCACTTCGCCAATCGGCACTGTAATCGGTGCTTCTGTGTCGATTGCTTCCATTCCACGAACAAGTCCTTCAGTCGCCCCCATGGCGATTGTTCTTACGATATCATCACCGATGTGTTGAGCGACTTCAACGACAAGATAATCGTTATTGAGCGGAATTTTTATCGCGGTTAAAAGCTCCGGAAGATGATTATCTTCAAAGCGAATATCGACGACAGGGCCGACTACTTGAACGATTTTACCGATATTTTTGTTCATACTGATCCTCCTTATTTGAGCGCATTAGCTCCTGAAACCACCTCAGTGATCTCTTGAGTGATCGCACTTTGGCGGGCTTTGTTATATTCTAAGTGTAACTTATCGACGATTTCTTGAGCGTTATCGGTCGCTGAATCCATCGCGTTGCGTCTCGATGCTTGTTCGCAAACTACCGATTCAATCATTCTACCATAAACCACACTTTTTAAATAAAGCGGTAAGATTTCATCGAGAATCTTTTTGGGATTCGGTTCAAAAATCATCTCGCTTATTCCGTTTTCCTTTTGGACTTTTAAAGGCAAGACTTCTTCTACTTCACTTACAAACGTAATCGAGTTTTTATATTTGGTGTAAGCAATTTTAACTTTCGAGAACTTCTTTAAGCGATACTCGCTCAAAATAAAATTGCCGATTCTTCTAGCTACCGTATAATCGAAAGCCACAAAAGCATCTTCAAAAGTACGATCAATCTGATATCCGCGATTGGTAAAGAAACTCACACCGCGACTTCCGATTACTAAAAGCAAATCGTTTTTTTGAATTTCCGGAAGCAATCTTTTAAAAAGATTATAATTGTAACCACCGCATAATCCTAAAGAAGAAGTGATTACCAAATATAAAGTCGGAAGACTTGGATCATTTATCAACTCTTCCTCATTTTCAATTGATTTAAAGACATTGGTGAGCAGTTTTTTCATGTTATCGGCATAATAAGAAGAATTTTCCAACTTCGTTTTCCAAACTTTAAGTTTAGCCGTCGCCACCAACTTCATCGCTCTTGTGATCTTTTGAGTCGCGTTAACGGATTCGATTCTTCTTTTGGTTGCTTGTAAACTTAACGACATTGCTGCTCACCTCCTTTAAAGTGATTTTTAATTATTTTTTATAAATGTCAAGCGTTTCTTGAATTACTTCTTTTAAGTGATCTTCTAACGCCTGATCAAAGCATTTTTGATCGTCTAAGCGATCGAGAATATCGTGATGACGAAGTTCGATGTCCCGATATAGTTTATCTAAAAAAGGTCTCACTTCATTGAGTGGCAATTCTTCTAAAAAACGATACTTAGCCGCAAAAAGTTCGATTATTTGTCGATTGAGCGAAAAAGGTGCGTACTGCTCTTGTTTTAAAACTTCAAGCAGACGATCGCCGTGATTTAAAACTTTCTTAGTATCCTCGTCAAGATCGGAACCAAACTGTGAAAATGCTTGCAATTCACCATAATTGGCCAATTCGATTTTCAAGGAACCCGCGACTTGTTTCATCGCTTTGATTTGAGCCGCAGAACCGACACGTGAAACCGATAAACCGGAGTCGACCGCTGGCCGTTGTCCGGCATTAAAGAGTTCACTCATCAAGAAAATCTGGCCATCGGTAATCGAAATCACGTTGGTTGGAATATACGCCGAGATATCGCCGGCTTGCGTTTCAATAATCGGAAGCGCGGTGATCGAACCGCCTCCGTATTCTTTATCAAGTTTACAAGCTCTTTCCAATAATCTCGAGTGAAGATAAAAAACATCGCCCGGATAAGCTTCACGACCCGGTGCTCTTTTTAAAAGCAAGGCCATCGTACGATAGGCAACCGCATGTTTTGAAAGATCGTCATAGACAATTAAAACATCCTTGCCTTGTTCCATCCATTCTTCGGCGATTGAAACACCGGCATATGGAGCGATATATTGTAATGGCGATAACTCTGAAGCGGTCGCAGAAACGACGCAAGTGTATTCCATCGCTCCTTTGTTTTTTAACTTCTCGACAATTTGAGCGACGGTGGAATTTTTTTGTCCGATAGCCACGTAAATACATAAGACGCCCTTATCTTTTTGATTAATGATGGTGTCGATTGCAATCGCCGTTTTACCGGTTTGACGATCGCCGATGATCAGTTCACGTTGGCCTCTTCCTATCGGAATCATGGCATCGATGGCTTTGATTCCGGTTTGAAGTGGGGTATCGACTGATTTACGTGTCATTACCCCGGGTGCAATCCGCTCAATCGGACGATATTTTTGGCATTTGATTTCGCCAAGTCCATCGATCGGTTGCCCTAAAGCGTTAACCACTCGTCCTAGCATATTATCGCCGACTGGTACTTCGATCACTCGTCCCGTCCGTTTAACCAAATCTCCTTCTTTGATTTCTTTGTCATCACCAAGCATGACCACTCCGACATGATCTTCTTCAAGGCTTAAGACCATTCCATAAATTTGCTTAGGAAATTCTACCAGTTCCCCAAGCATCGCTTTATCAAGTCCATAAACCAAAGCGATTCCATCACCGATGGTGACAACGGAACCGACGTCTTTAGATTCGACGCGATGAGAGTAATTTTTAATTTGCTCTTTAATAAGCGCCGAGATTTCATTAGGCTTAATATTCATTAATCCACATTCCTTTCTAGAAGATCGTTCTTCAATAATTCTAATTTGTTTTTCAAGGAACCATCAAAAACATAATCTTTAATTATTACTTTGACGCCACCGATAAGTTCTTCATCAATCTTATTAATCAAAGAAACTCGAATATGTAATCTTTGCCCGATGGCTTTTTCCAAATCCTCCATTTGTGACTTTGATAGTTTAACTGTCGAATAGACATAGCCTTCGGCAATTTGTGAGGCTTCGTTAGAAAGACTTACAAATTCTTTCAAAAAACCGATTAACAACTTTTCGCGGCGATTATCAATCGTCACTTTGATGAAATTCAAGAGGTTCTCATACGGACAATCCGCAAATACTTTGTCAACTAAGGCAATCTTTTCGTTCTTATCGATAAATTCCGAACTGAGAATCGTGATGAATTCTAAATTCTCTTCAAGAGCGACAATCATTCCTTTTACATATTCACGATATTCATCGTTTTTATGCTCCTCTTTTGCAATGCTCAAAAGAGCCAATGCATAACGTTTTAATAAGCTATCCATCAGTTAACGACATCCTTTATAAAATCTTCAACTAAACGCTTGTTGTCTGAATCGTTAACTTCTCGCTTTAAAATTTTATTTGAAGCCAAAAGTGCAACATCGACAATTTCACGATTGATTTCTTCGCGAGCTTTTTGCTTTTCTTGTTCGATCTCTTTATATGCTTTATCTTTTAACAATGAAACTTCTTGATGAGCATCCGCAACTAATTGCTCTTTAACGACCAAAGCGTCGTTTTTAGCGTTTTCAAGAATTAAAGAAGCTTGAGCTTTAGCCTCTAGAATATTTTGATCAGCTTCTTTATTTTTATTGCTAGCCTCAAGTGCAGATTTTTCCGCTTCTTTGATGTTATTTTCAACATAATCGGCGCGTTTTTTCAAAATCTCGCGTACCGGCTTAAATAACAATTTGCTAGCAATAAGGAACATTACCAAAGTGGCAACAAGTTGGATAACTAAAGGCTGCCACCCATTAGGGAACAATTTGTTGATAATGTCGCTAGGATCCGGCGCAATGTTGCTAATATCAAAAAAAGTGATCATAAACGATTACATCGCAACCAAGAAAAGTAAAAGCATCGAGATCAATAAACCATAAATAGCCGTCGTTTCAGTCAAAGCACAGCCTAACAGGAGCATGCTTCTTATTTGTCCGGCGGCTTCCGGGTTTCTAGCTACTCCTTCGACTGCGCCTTTGGCCGCGATACCTTCGGAAATACCAGGACCAAGGCCGGCTAAAATCGCAATTCCAGCCGCTAGAGCACCCATTCCTTGCACGAAGAATTCGTTGTAACCTCCGGCAACTGTTGCTTCTACAACTTCGGTTAATGCTTGTATCATATAGTTTCCTCCTTTTAACTATTGTAAACTTGTTTTTTCTTGCATTTTAAATTCATCAGGAACTTCGCTTGAAATCAAAAGCATCGTCAGCATTGTAAACACAAGTGCCTGAATAAAACCAGCAAACACATCAAAATAAGCATGTAAAAACGGTGTGACAACCGAGGCGATCGGTAATGGTAGTCCGACAAGGCTGACACTTAATTCATAAAATACATTGTAGACAAGACTCATCAAAACCCAACCGGCCAAAGCGTTGCCGAACAAACGTAAAGACAACGATAAAAGCGGTGCCCACATCGAGATTAAATTGATAGGTAAAAAGAAAAAGAATGGTTCTAAATAGCGTTTATAATAATTTTTTTTGGTATAGACGATACTGGTGACGTGAATGGCGATAAAAGTGATGAGCGCAAAACTTAACGGGATCATATAATATCCAACCGGCGAAGGCAACCCAAATAAGCCGCTAGTAAAAGACAAAAATAAAAATGCCATCACAAAAGCGATATATGGTGCCGCCCAAAGAAATTGTCGCCCCATATTTTCAGTGACCATTTTATCGACTTTGGTAACTGCCATTTCAGCAAGGAGCATAATTCCTTTAGGCCTTTTTAAAGGATCAACCTTTCTTGATTTAATTTTTACCACCAAACAAAATACGAGCAAAACCAAACAGATGAGTAAACTTGTATAAATCTCACCCGGTAATCCTACTACTGTCGATTGCGGTAAACTGAATAAAGTCATGTGCTCGCTCTTTTCTATTTTAAATCTAGGTTAATTTTACCAAAAGTTCTCGTTTTTTACACTATAAAAACATTATTTTCTGAAAACTCGATTGTAATTTTTTATGGCCAAATCTATGACTTTCATCGCTTCTTCTTTATCATCGCATGATTTGACAGAAGTTTCCTTATTTTCAAGGGTTTTATATACTTTAAAAAAGTGCATTATCTCATCGAAAATGTGCTTAGGTAATTCTTCCATCGAGTGAAAGTTAGAATAAAGCGGATCGTGAGCGCAAATCGCGATGATTTTTTCATCGACTTCGCCTTGATCCATCATTTTGATCACTCCGATCGGATAACATTCTACTAACGTCATCGGTACTAAAGGTTCGTTACAAATCACAAGCACATCTAACGGGTCATTATCACCAGCATATGTATGTGGAATAAAGCCATAATTAGCCGGATAATGAGTCGAAGTATAAAGAATTCGATCTAATCTCAATAACCCCGTTTCTTTATCAAGTTCATATTTGTTTTTGCTTCCTAACGAAATTTCAACACAAGCGACAAACTTCTCTTTAGTCACTCTTTCCGGATTGATGTCATGCCAGATATTCATATTGTATTTCCTCTCTTTCTTATCCTTTTGATTTACGATCTTTTCTTGTTTGTAAATAATTGTCGACTAACATTACTATTTTAAGCATCAAATAACCTATGAAAACTGTATACCACGCAAATATTTTATAACCATTCTTTTCAAGAAGCAACGCAAGTATCAAACCTAATCCGTAAATGATGAAACGAGTTATAAAACTTAATCCCGATTTTAATCTGATTCTTTTTTCCTGTTGCGGTACGATAAGTATCTTAAATTGGAAATACATCAATAAGAAATTTAATAATCCAATCGTCGCTCCCAATAAGAAACCTAATGGTATTTCCATATGGCCGATAAAGAAACAGAAAGAACTAAGTATGAATAATCCTAAGTCAACAACTGTCACTTTGATTAATAACGGCTTAAATTCTTTCATCTAAATAATCTCAATCTGAAGACCTTTGGCAACTTCATAACATTTATTTTCTAAGTCTTCATCAAAAGAGCGGCTCCCTTTTGAATCGATCAAGATGTGGGCATTGGGGCACGCGGTTTTGGCGATTATCGCATTTGAAAAGACACACATATTGGAAACCAATCCCAAAAGCGTAATTTTATCGTATGGGTGCTCAATCAAATATTCCAGAAGCTTTCTTGATCCAAAAGTATCTTTTTCAAATACCAAACCGAGCTCTTGAACCTCTTTAACTTTTCCGTATAATTCATGACCTTTACTGTTTTTTAAGCAATGAGGACACGGAAGATTTTTTCCTTCTTCGGTATTTAAATAATCTTTGTCGTGTGTATCCAAAGTAAAGATAATATCTTCTTTAACATCCCTTGCTTTTTTGATTCTAGCTAAAATGTAATCTTCGATTTCGCTGGCTTTAGGAAATCCTAACGCCCCGTCAACAAAATCATTTTGAAAATCGACGACAATCAATAATTCTTTCATTTTCTCACCATTAATGATTATATCATCGTTAGAGAATTTTTACTAGATAGCTTATTTATCGTTTAAAATATAGGCAATTTTAACAAAAAGTTTCTTAGTCTTTTTTACGAATCTTTATTATTGTTTAATAATCATATAATCAAGAAGTTTATCGAGTTATACTCCGACAAATTTTGAATATAACGACAATATTTCCGGTTATATTCCACATTTTATATGAAATCGTTAATAATCATAAATATTGTTATTTAAGTATATTACTGAAAAAACTATAGAAAAGAAAATTAAAAATAAAATTAAAACAAACAATACATAATTAATCATTTTAATCCAAATTCGATTTTTAAAATTCTGCTTTACTAGGCATGCAATACTTAGACATAGGTTTATTGCACAAAAAATAATCGTTATTAAGACAATTTGGTTGTTATTTAGAAGCGTTATTTGTACAAAACTAAAAAATTTTGTTTCTAAATTCGGAGCTAAGTTACCTTCATGATAATAATATCTATTAAGCTTAAAAATCGGCAACAATGATATAAAACTAAATAATCCATTAACTATGATGATTAAAACGAAAAAAAATCTTTCCATTATCAATGCTGCCTTGTTCTGTGATAATGTTAATCCAACAATATCTTCTTTATCGATGAAATCAGACAGTCTTAAATTAAATAATAAAGATAACTTCTCTAGATTTTCTTTAGACGGCACAACACTTCCGTTTTCGTACCTAGCAATTAGACTTCTTGAGACAAATATTTTAGAAGCCAATTCTTCTTGTGTCAGTCCCTTCTCTTTTCGTAAATTTTTTAATTTATCCGGAAAGTTCATTTTTACAACTCCTTCCTTTAATAATATTTAGAAAAATGTCATAGTTATTTTTCTTGTCAATAATTATATCAATAAGCAAAGATAATGCATCGTTAAAGCTTCAGTAACATTGTTAATTCTTTATTTACGATAATAACAACGTGTTGAATTTCCTTAATTTTAGTCATAAAGAATTTTGACAACTTGTTTTATTTATATAAATTTTATCTGATTAATTTAAAAAAACTTGTTAAAGTGACTAAAAAGTATAAGTTAAAGTTAATATATAACATTTTTTAGACTAACGGAAATATAAGTTTTCTCATCAATTTCACTTATAATGTATTTAACTTTTTTAATTTATTTTCAGTTATTTCTTCAAAAATAAATATCACTTTCCTTGTTACTTACATGAATTTTGGAAGAATTCCAATCGGATGCTTTGTGCCAAGCACAAATGTCAAAATGACAAAAACCAATGAAGCAATAAATAGAATAGCGGTAACAAATATTAAAATATTTTTTATCCTTTTTCTTTTTAAGCTAAAAGCTAAAATAGACGAAATAATTAATACTAAATTTGTCAATGGTGAGACGACTAATAACCATGAATCTTCAGGCAAAATACAATCTACAACTGAATAATGAAAAACATTACAATCTACATCGCTACCTGTATAATTGTTTCCTGAATAACCATATCCGATAATGAAAAATATCTTTAAACAATATACTATTGGCATGACAATTGAATAAACTATAATCAATGTTAGCAATGATATTCTCAATACTTTCTTTATTTTTCTTTCTAAGTTTACTTGGTGAACTATTATTTCTGTTTTTTCATCTTCGCATAATAGATTGCCTATCGGAATATCAAAATAAGATGATATTTTAATAAGATTCTCTATCGTGGGATAAACATCTCCATATTCCCATCTTGCAACTAGTGACCGACTGACATATAAACTTTCCGCCAGTTCAACTTGAGTAAGATTATGTTCTTTTCTTAATGATTTTAATTTTTCATTAAACTTCATTGCCAACCTCTCCTTTTACAAGAAAATTATAAATCTTAATCCTAATACTAGAATGTTAATTTATGAAGTTAAATGTTAATTTTTTATCGGCATTAAAAATTTCAATTCATTTATCACGAAAGTGCTAAATTTTAAAAATCATTAACCAAAAAAGTTTAAATCGCCATAAGTTAATTGAAGTAAAACTTGCTAAAATTTTTGGCAACAAAATTTAAAGCATAACTTCTAAATTTTTCTAATTCTATCTGTGAATTAAGTCAATTCGTTTAACTTATTTAGTTTCATGATTTCTTTCATTTTTTATTAAAAATGCATGCTTTCTTTTAACTTGTTACTTTCAACATAACCTAAAAGATATAAAAATACTGGTGCGGGAATCTTATATATTGACTTTCCGTTTTTATATTTAAATAATCCAAAATCATCAATTTTCTTTGTAACTACAAGATTTGGCAATTTAACATCAGAAAATTCCACAATTAAATCTTTATCTGTGATTTTTGAATCTTCTCTATATTTAACCTCAATCATAATAGGAGTTAATGCTTGATGGTATTTAGCAACAATATCAATTTCTTTATTTTTTTCGCCACCTCTAAAGTATCCAACATTCGCTAATCCATCAGAACTGAATGCTTTTACATGTTTGTAAACCGCAGTTTCTGCCACAATTCCTAATTCAGTAGGATCATTAGTGATATCATCTTTCATTAAAACTGCATTTCTTATCGCAGCATCGGCTATATAGATCTTATTCTGCGATTTTAGTATTTGTTTTGAACTCATATTGATTAATTTACTGATATAAATGAGATTTGCACTTTCTAAATATTTTATGTATTTTTCTAATGTTATCCTATTAACCTCTAATTCTTTGCAAATCGCTTGAATATTTATAATATTAGATGAATTATAACATAGATATAAAAATACTTTTTCAATATCATTAATGTTTCTTATCGAATAAATTGCAGGCAAATCTCTTTTTATTGCTTTATCGACTATATCTTCTCTAAGTATTCTTTGAGCATAAATATCATCGCTTGATAAAGCAAGTTCTGGGAAACCACCTACTTGTAAATATCTTATAAAATGAGATTGTAGAAATGATAATTTTTTCATTATATCCGTTTGTTCTTGTTGCGTAAGCAAATATAATTGAGTAGGTTTCATCCCTTTGGGTAATTCTGGGTTTTCAATGTGCAATAATTCACAATATTCGAAAAAAGATAGTGTAGGGACTTGTATCGTTATCCATCTACCCAATCCACTTTCTTTTACTTTATCTTCCAAAATTGGGCTAGCGGAACCAGTAGCCATTATCTTTATATTTGGATTGGTATCGTATAAAATTTTGAGCCAACTGTTCCAATTATCAGAATATTGTATTTCATCAAAAAAACAATATAATTCTTTATCTGATGAAACATTAGAAGCATAAACATTTAAAACATCTTGAATGCTGCACATTTTTAACAATGGATGGTCAAATGAAATAAATAAAATATTTTTAGGTGATACTCCTTTTGTAATTAAAGATGAAATTGTTTGGTACATAATTGTTGTTTTACCAGTTCTTCTAGCACCACTTAATAAAATTGTTCTTCTGATTTCATTGTTACAAAAAATTTTTTGAGCTTCATAAAAAGAAATTCTTTTAATAGGTTTATCAAATTCTTTTTGTACAATTCCTGTTCTCCACCATGAATTGTACGAATATAATAAATTTAATATATTTTCTTCTGTAATCAATGACATATAATCATCTCCTTTATCTAAAAGAATTTTACTAATTTTTAAAAGAAATATCAATATTTATATAAAAACATTTATAGTATAATATTAATCTTGATATTGATATATTAATATTTTATGCATAATATTATTAAAATTTCATTAACCATCTTTGTCTTTCTTACATAAAGCTTACCTTCTTTTAAAAACAAGCAAAAATGTTTAAATTTCATTTATGTTTAATAAAAAACGTTCTACTATTTTTAATAATTAAACAAACTAATTTTCCTGTCTTACAAGAACGCGAATAACAACAATTTTCCAAAACTAGAACGCAAATAATACACAATTCAAAACGTCTTTAATACATTTTACAAAATTATTAGTTTACAAAAATTTGTTTTATGCATTCTTTATAAATTTCCTGTCCTTTGTTTTGCAATAAAAATAGATGATATGATTGCTAATAACACTGATAAGAATAGGAAAAAACCACCATAAATATTTGCAGGCATTTCTGCAATAAAACTTAAAAAATTAAGCAAAGAAAGAATAATGTTAATAGAACAACTTATCATAAATATAAAGCAACTCAATTTTTCTTTCTTTCTTAGGAATGAAACTACTAATGAAAATAAAGAAATTATTAATGAAATAATTTCTAAAATCATGATAAAGACGTATGCTGTTTTTAATCCTGTATTATAAAAATTATCATTTAAAACCTTAAATAAATCTTGTGCAGTAATTGTAATCTTTAATAAAGGTTCCGTGCTCGTAATTATTTCATGAGTGTATCCCCATATCGGCAATAATGGAAAAAAGATTGATAAAATAAGCAAAGACAAAGCGAAATTAACAAAATTCATAGTGATTCTTAATCCATTTTTTATTTTTTTCTCTAAGTTTGCCTGACGAACTATTATTTCGGTTTTTTCATCTTCGCTCAAAATATCGCTCATGGGAATGTTAAAAAAATCGGAAATTTTATTAAGATTAGCAATTGTTGGATAAATATCGCCATATTCCCATCTTGCAACCAGTGAACGACTAACATATAATCTTTTCGCAAGTTCAACTTGTGTTAAATTATGCTCTTTTCTTAACGCTTTTAGCCTTTCATTAAACTTCATTTAAATATCACTCCCAATCTCAATCAAATTATAATTCATATATTTTCAATTCGAATGTTAATTTTTCAAATAAAATGTTAATTTTTTTAACAATTAAAGAAATTTTGTCTATGTACCTTAAATTACTATATTTAAAATGCTTGTTATTTAAATTTGTCCCACTAGTTTATGTATAAACATAGATTGAAAAATTACTCTAAAAAAAATGAGGAGTGTAGCTCCTCGGCATGAACAAGCGATATGTTCACTAAAAAATAGAAAATGTGATTAGAAAACAAGGAAAGTCTATTACAATTCTGCGTCGAGCTAATGCTCGACATTCTTGTTAATCTAGAAGTATGTAATAATAAGCCTTGTTTATAAGCATTCAGGAAAGTTTGTCACTAATTTCTCGCTTATTAGAAGTAAGTGATCATTAAGCCTGAATGCGTTTTATAACCATGATGCAGTTATTTTTTCTACATCATATGGTTTCAATGTCGCATTCTCTTTGTCAGAGATAATAAACTCACTTTGTGATATATCATCTACAAAGGTTAAATGAGATGAATGTAGTTTAATAAAGTCATACATATTCATTTGCTTTTTTAAAGCATTTTTTAATGCAATAACTACTCCGCTATCACCACTTGCAATTTGATACATTCTACCACTTGAACGAGGTATATCCATCCAAATAAGTTCACGAGTTTTAAAATCGATTGCCAAAGCAATATTCTCACTTGATCCATATTGGGTTAAGTCATACTTATACTTAACAAATTCCGGATTGAAAACTACACCTCTTTTCCCTTTCTTTTCCATAAACATAACGCCAGAAAAGCATTCTGGTATATCACAAAAATCCTGTCCAGTGAAAACGTAATTACAAATCACACCATAACGATAATATTTACTTGCTTTAATGTAATCTAAATCAATGAATTCACTTGCTCCCTTTGGTGCAGTAACAATATCACCTGAATGGTATGTATCAAATTTTCTACCACCAAATAAATCGTGCCATGATACACTTCTTGTAGATGTAAAATCTTCATTTACAAGTTCAACCGATAAATCAATATCAACACGTTTATCATTTCCTTTATTCATATTTTTCCAATGAGTAAAGAAACGAATAAAAGATCCGTCTTCTTCATCTAATTTTAGTCTCGTACCAAAAGTAAGCGTCTTATTTCCTGTTGATTTATTACGTGAATTCATAGGCATTGCATAATTTTTCATCGATTCATCTAAATAGACATTTTCTATTCTTGGATAAGATGAATAAATATTTTTCAACGCATTAAGAATTACTACACATACTCTTTCAATAATATAACCCGGAATATCATCTCTTTTATCCTCTACTTCAATATAACTGTTATAGTATAATTTTTTGATACAAAAAATACGAGTAGAATAAAGATTTCTATTTTGAAAGAATGTATATAATTGTAACAAAACATTAGAGGATACTTGATCAGCAATTTTTTCAAACTCTTGAAGTGTATATTCAGTTTCAAAAGATGCATTGCGTAAAAGCATATCTAATCTACGAGCAAATTCTCCTGGTCTTTTACGTAATAATGATATCAAACCCACTTGATTATTCTTATTCTTTTCAAGCATCGAATAATATGTAGAATAATTATCCTCTCTAATATTTTTACATACTAAATAGATATGAGGATATTGTTTTTCATATTCACCAACATGAAGTTTTTCAAATGCTTTTTTCCATAAGAAATCATGTCTTGAAAAGTCATCGTAGACATAATCTTTATTAACGCACATATTGTTTAATATTACTAAAAATAATCGACGACACTTTCTATCAAGTGAGATAAATTTACTATTATCATTTAAAGTATAATCGCCATCTGAAATAATCGCGTACACTCTTAGTAAATCAGTTGGAGTTTTAATAAAAGAAAGAACTTTCTCATTGAAAACATCACCCAATTTAGTTTCATTAGGATATAGCTTTCTTATTGTATTTACATAGATAGCAATATTCTCTTTAAAAGGAATATCATCAATCAAATGATATAAATTTTCCTTATCAAAAAGATTTTGAAAACAAGATAAAATAAAGTTTGTCTCATCACAAGATATCGCTTGTTTTGATTCAAACATATCCTTTACTAATTCAATAAGGATCTTGTTTGCTTCTTGTTCGTTAATAAGTTTTAAGCTTACTTTGTTATCAGAATGAACTTCTTCACGTTCAAAATCATTTATATCTTCAGATATAAAGCCATCATCATTTTCCGATGCAGTTAAATAATGTAAAAAAGCACGAGTATACATTTCTTTCTCTGGTATATTGGATATCTCAGGAAAATTAGCGTAAAAAATCTTATGTTTAACACTATTTCCAACAAGCGAAGATAATAACTTATAGTTATCATGATAAAAAGATGTTAAATCATCTCGAGATATAGATAGTAATTTAATTAATTCTTCATCTTTAATCTTAAAACCTAACGATTTAAAAGAATGATTAATCGCACTGATTAAATCAATATTTATTTGGCTATTAAAATTTACTTTAGAAGAAAAATTTAAGACCAAATAATCTTTTGATAATAATTTCATTAATAACTCTTTTTCCATTTTGCTCACCTCTTCGAACCTTACAACAAAATTATAAAAGGGTTACTTTTTTAATAGTAGATTGCAAATTTTTATTTTTTTTAGTACCCCTAAAAACAACTAGTTAAATATATATGTATTTTCATTGAATTTTTGTACCCTTTTTTGCTACACTTTTCATAAGGATTAACAATATGGAAGAAAAAATAAAAGTAACTTTAGACTCAAACACATACAATATTTTATTAAAAGACTGTGAAAACTTTTTATTTTATAAGGGAGAAAATAATCTTAATAGAAATTTATTCATTAACACATTAATAAATAATTATTATGAAGAGTTCTCCGCACTCGATGATAAATTTAGATTAGATGTTTTTAGTGTGATAAAAAATATTTCTGATGAAGAAAAGGAAGAGGTATATCATAAACTAGTAAAAGTAATTGATAAAAAGAATTCATCCGTTGATCAAAGTAATAAATCGGTTTCTTTCTTATTTAAGCCAACAAAGATCTCATCTAAAGCAATTAATTTTATTTTAAATAGCTTTGTAAAAAACGAATCTATATCTTCTTACTTTAGAAGATTATTTACTTCATACTCTTCTAAAGTCCAATCAGAAAGAGAAAAGATAATCTTTAAACAAAACTATGCATTATTATGTAAATCAATAGATAGGAATGTGAAAGTATATTTATCTTTAACTTCTGGAGCAGCAATTAATGAAGCTTCTCTTTACACGATTTCTTCATCTAAAGATGAATTATTTAACTATGGTCTTTTTGTCGCTGAAAACGGAATATTACATACAGTTCGTTTAGCCAAAATAAAAGATGTCATTTTGCTTACGAATAAAAGAAAAATTTTACCTCATCAAGAAGAGATATTTAATAAGCAAATAAAATATGGAATTCAATATTCAATTAAACCTTATGAAAATGAAGAAATAAAGGTACAACTAACTCCAATAGGAAAAGAAATGTTTAAAAGAATATATTTATATCGTCCTCAATGTTCTAAAATCGAAGGAGATATTTATTACTTCTCTTGCTCATACGCTCAAGTAGAACAATACTTTAGACGTTTTGGCGAACACGCAATCGTACTATCTCCAAATAAAATTATTAACTCATTAAAGAATTATTATTACTTTGCCAATAAAGCATATAATAAGATTCCTGTTAAATAGTTATTACTCTTTATTTTTTATATTCAAGTTCACATTAAAAACATTATATTTTTACACATTTTTATTTAAATTATCTATGCAAGTTTTATTTTTTTCTTATCAATCTCAAATCTTCAATGTCTATTTCTAAACATATTTTTATTTTTAGAATATTACATTTACATGTGAATTTGGAATTATCATTCATGCTTAAATAAAAAAATCATCTATCAAAGTTCAATTTGGTAGATGTTTTTTTAAATAGATATTAATACCTTTATTTTGTTTCCGTTTTTGAAGTGAAACTCTATTTATTGTTGAAAATATCAATGTATATCGTAATATCCTACCATACAATAAAGCTAATTATCTATTTTTTTAATATCTTGCCAATTTGTGTTTAAAAGTATTTCTGCATCATTTCCCACAAAAACAGTTTTTGCTTCTTCATTGTCACAAAGTTGCCAAAGCATCCAAGCTGTCATATAGCCGTCTGTTAAGGTAAGCATATCTTCATGTTCTGCATCTTTTATTCTTGCACGAATTTTGAATACATCATTACTCATCGCTTCATAGTTTTCTTTTAATGAAAATAAAGGTGCTACGCCTGAAAAATCATTTTCCCCATATTTTCCAGAATCATCGGATTTTCCTGTGCCTGCTGTCATAAAATATGGAATTTTGATTTTAGAAGCATCATATTCCCAACCCATATTTTTCGCAAGTTTAGCATAAGCTGCACTGCCAGTAAATATTGTTTTATATCGGTTACTATTTTCAAATTCTGTCACCGCTCTAATTGCACCTGCTCCTCCTTGTGAAAAGCCCAGACTACCAATATTTGTTTGACTAATCTTCTTATAAAAAACACTATCTTGTTTGTCATTAAGATTCAATACATAGTCAAGTGTAAGTGAGGTGGATTCACCAGAACCCGCTTGTCTATCCTCATTTCCTACAACAATAAATCCCCAAGAAGCAAGTCGTTTGAAATATGGCTCATAATTAAGTGCTGCAACATTACTTGCGTTAGTGATAACAATAAGTGGATATTCCTTTTGTTTACTTTCTAATTCTTTTGGATACCAAACACGGAATTTGTCAATTTTTTTATTGTCTGCATCGAAATCTACATTTGTTATCTCATAATCTCCTAACCCAGAAAATTTTTGTTCCAATAAAGAATCCGATTTAAAACTCGTATAATAATCATCAGTTAAATGTGATTTTTTAGCATCAATACCACTTTTTATTGATAAGACAACAATCAATATAATAATCAAAACTACAATAATGATAACGGCACTTAAAATACCTTTTAAAAATTTCTTCATAAGTTTATTTAGTCCTTTCGTTTATGAAAGACATCATTCTATCGAAAGCATCTTTTGCTATAGGATCAACTCTTTCAGAAGCCACAAAACAATGTTGCTTTGTTTCTCCACGTTCTGCATACGGATCTATTAAAATATGTTCACAACCGAGTTTATTGAGTTCTTCGTGCATTACATTCATATCGTGTCTATATTCACTGCCAAGAAGTACTGCATCTGGATAATTTGTAGTAAGACTTTTTATATTGTTATACTTTTTTATTTCATCTTTATTTAAGTAAATGCTACCTTTCACATAATTACCGACAAGAATTTTTGTAGCAAAAGAAAATGCTTCATAATCAAGTGGTGCATCGTCAAGAATGACTGCTTTGATTTGTTGAGGTGTAAATGATGGCTCAATTCCAAGTAAGTCAGCATATTCGGAATTCGTTATGATACTGCCCAATTGACTAGTTATGATTGCACCAGCTGATGAACCCATAATCACAACATTATCAATATTCAAATGATATTCTTCTGCATGCTCTTGTATATAAGCAAAAGCTCTATTTGCTTGGATAAGTGGAACAGGGAAATGATAATCAGGAACTAGTGCATAATCTACATTGACGATATTGTAGCCATCGGCACAAATATCATCTAGTAAGGCTGTTGCTTCAGTTTCTGCTAAAGGATCTCCCATGTTCTTACTTCCAGCAAAGAATCCACCACCATGAAAATAAAATAGCGTAGGACGATTAATTTCCATATTTTCATCTGGATAAGTAATATCTAAATAGCTATTTGGATATTCGGTGTCGTATTTTATCTCGCTAATTAGATATTGTCCGTTATCTTTTTTGCCGTTTATCGGTTCATAAAAAGGTTCATATGAATTGATGGGATTATCACCATAGGTTGCCTTTTGAATAAATCCGACAATAATTTGTGTATTACAGGTAACCACAAAATAGAGCGTTAAGCATAAAACAAGCAAACAGCCAAAAATTGATCCAACAATAATAAGCCCTTTGTGTTTTAATTTCTTTTTTGGCTTTTCAGCTTTAGTTTCCATAATAGATTGTTCTTCCATTTTATATACCCCCCCAAAATTTATATTTAAAATTTGTATTGTTCATTTTTTCATTATATTTGTTGCATTTAAAACGATAATTAATGAAAATATCAAACACATTTTTCTTTCGTTTGACAAAACCTTTGTGGTATTATAAAACCTGACTTTTGGAGAAGAGAGCAAAAATAAAGGAAGTTATATCTAAAGATATAAAAGGGTGAAAAATAACTAG
>CANQWG010000008.1 GCA_947627505.1 uncultured Bacilli bacterium
CTTAACTTCACTGAATTAAGGTTTTTTTTATTTTTTATAGAATAAAGTTGCAAACGTGGCATACAATAGTTAAAATCAAATTTACTATAATTTAAAATTCCATGTAATTTTATAGTTTTAAAAGGAGGAAAAATTTATGGATAAAAGGAAATTATTGTTGGTATCAATAGCACTTTTGGCGTTAGGCGCATGCGCTAATGGCGAAACTGATACCTCTCTTTCAACAATGGAATCTTCTTATAATTCCGAGCAAACTTCTTTTGAATCTTCCGCTACGACTAATCCTACCGATAGTTCTAGCGAAAGCGAATTTGAATTTAGCGAAGAAGATTTGAACAATGCCTTGAATGGAATTTCAGAAGGAGTAACTCTTCAAGAATATATTTTCATGCGTGATCCCTCTTGGCCGGACAACTACCCCGATACTCAGTATCAATCGACAAAAAAATTCACACGCAATGCCTATAGTTCTCTAGATTATTATGTATTAGGAGACGACTTAAGTTTACCTCAAAGCGAAACTATCTATTACGCCGATCAAGATAATCTTGGCAATTTATCAGAAATTACTTTAGGACTTGATAATAAGTTAATCATAAATCAATACGATTTAAGCTTTCATCAAAGTATTTTCCAAAACTTTCTTGCTGAGTTAGATCCAAGCTATTTTACAGTTACCAGTTCCGGCTATAGTTTAGCAGATTTCGCTGATGCTAATTACTATATGGGTTATATAACCGGATTCACTGTAACCAACGCTTTAGAAATTGATGATGGTGTATTTTACACTCGTAATTTTGATATTAACAGATTGCTTTTCACCACTCAAGACGGGCAATTCAACTTTATCGAATTTGACGCGACTTTATATGGTTCCATCGTTTATAGTAATAATCCTGAAAAAAACGATGAATTCAGTTATAGCTTTACCGCTTTTTATGATGTTTACGACAACAATAACACCACTGTCGATCTTCCAACACCGGTTAAATCCGATGGTGAAGATAAATCCGATTTAGAAGCTGCTTTCAATAAATTAGGTCATAACTATACTGCAAATATCACTTTTGAAAACACTTATTCAGAAGGTTATACAACTTATGTAGAAAAATACACTGAAGATGCTATCTATTATCAAAACGATAACATGGGACTAATGCGTAATGGAAAAGGCCTTAAGCTCTTCTCACTCGATGGTGAGCAACAAATCGTCGAAGAAGAAACTAGTGAAGCCGTGGCACAACTTTCTATCGATCGTTACTTCCAATTCCCGAATATTTCATTAGATTTAATCGAAAAATCATCTTTCGATGAATATGCTTCTCAATTTACCGAAGATTCCTATAGTGCCGTTGAAGAAGAATATGGTGATTGTACTTTCTATGTCTTTAAAGATGATGTCACTAATCAATCTTCTTTGTTGAGATCTATGTTCTATGCAGGATATTACTATTACACTGTTATTGGCGAAACTGACTACTTCGAACTTCTCTTTAATTTTTTCTTCATCATTGACGCTGAAGGAAATTTAAGTATTGAATTTAGTACCGTTCAAGGTGAAGCTTATGGATCAAATGGTGTTTACTACGCTTTCCCGATTGTAGAAATTACCTACGATAATATCGGTACTACCACCATTGAAGCTTAAAATTTAATTTTAAGTGTTAAAAAAAGACGATAAATTTAAAAACTAAAATAAACCCAGCGAAAGGACACTTAAAAAGTGCTTTACTCGCTGGGTTTTATTATGTGACAATATACGGAATAACGTGATCATAATAAAGCAATACGCAATGATTTACATGACTACTTTGATTAATGCAACAACTTTAGATATCAATGAGGTTTAAGCAAGATGACTCCAGTTCAATATCAAAATATTTTTGAATTAACCCATTAACTATTTAACTTTATACAAAGCAAAAGAGCCGTAATTAACTAAGCACTTTGATGAAAATAAATTTTTAATAGTCATATGGATATCATTGGCTTTTTTATTAGGATATAACTTTTTCATTTATTGTTCTTGATATAAAATGCGCATTAAAAGTTATCGTCTCTTTTTTAATTTTTTAATTTTCCAACTCGCTTTTTATTAGGCAATCCGATAGTATCTTTGGATTTTGGACATAACAATGTGGAAGAAATATAATCTATTTTAAACTTAATTAAAGCTTCAATAGTGGGCATCGAAGTGATATTAAAAGCAATGATCTGTAACTTATTGAGATGTAATTTATTTAATAAATCATTTAAGAACACCTTGGTCTGAGTGTCTTTTGCAATATCTTTAACTAACGCTTCATCGATAATGGCGAAAGTAAAATCTTTAAAACATTTTTCAATCGATTCAGTTCCAAAATGGGAAATTTTTAATGCTAAAGCTGAATCGCTTTTTTTAACTATTTTTAAAAGTTTTTCTAAATTATTGCCTTCTTTAACCCAATTTTCCAAATCTATATCACTTATACTAAAGACTGGCTGTATCTGTTTCGAAGCATTAATCAACGCGGTTTCAAATTTTTTTATAATTCCACTATAAGTGATGGGAAGATCGATAATCATAAATGGGTGTTTGTTTGACAATGACGATTTACCACCGAGATTTTGATAATTTAGTAATGAATTTTTAATTAAAAGATCATATAAACGGAAATCATTATTTGACAAACGAGCAAACTCAAAAATTTCTCGTAATGATTTGATTTTTGAATTAGTGCTGATAAATTCACAAGCCAATCCTGCCATTTTAGCCACTTTAATTTCAAATAATGGCGACAACATATATGCAAAATCATTATTTTCAATAATTTTAGAAACTTCTTCCACCATTACATTGCGATAGTTCTGCGCTAAGTTAATTGTTTCGTCGAAGATCATAACGTGATCGCTATAATCGGATTGTTGCGAATACTTTGAAGTCTGACGAGCAATTAAAATCATATCATCGACATTAGAGTGACTTCCATTTTGGCATGTAACACCAATTTGAAAATCATAATCTTTGCCTAAAGAATTTATCTTGATAAATTTAATAATTTCTTTTTCAATTGAATACCCTAATGCGTATACGTCATTTTTACGTTTTTCCTTATAATCTACAATTAGTATTTCGTTAGAATTTGAAATCATGATATCGCGCTTAGGATTCATTAATTTCACTAATCTATTGATTAATTGTGAAACTAAAATAGAACTGACATTTTCTTCTTCGCTAAATTCTAAGTTATTATAAAATCTTACTAAAAAAATGTTGACGGGTTCTGAATCAGCCAAACGCTGCACATGACGTTTAACCTCTTCCAAAGAGCGAATTACCATTTTGCGATTGCGTTTATAATGCATCGTTTTACTAACTTCGAATAAAAGATGAGATTCGAGGTGAATTAATTTTTTCTTGTAATTTATGCTAGTCGCTTGCAAGATGGAGTCAACGTTCATTCTAAAAGGGTTGATGTAAATTTGACATTCAATTACGTGTGGAACCATATGATTGGTTTTTTCCAACTCTTTAAGCCACACAGAGATTTTCTTTTGATCCAAAGAGGAGAATTTCTGTAAGAACCTTTCAGTAGAAATCACTCTAAAATGTTTGATATTCCATCGATCAAAATATCGAACAGTGTTGTTTTTATAATCTAAAGTGAAGCGACGAATGTTTCTTTCATCGCGAGCACGAGCAAAACGTCGAGAAATTTTATGTGGGCGAAATAAAAACAAGCGGATTAAAAGAAAAAATAACACCAATACAACGATGCCAAAAATAATGTATATTGTTAATGGCACTTTTTGCAAAAAGTCGGTTACATCCTTCCAATTTAGTAGAAATTTATACATTGTTCTCACCCTTTTTATATTATAGATTTTTCAATTTAATATTAAAAGAAATAAATCGCTTGATATAAATTCAACGAATTGATAAAAGATTTGCTATTTCTATTTAATTCACCTTAAAATTTGTTATAATACAATGGCAACGGAAGAATACCCAAGAGGCCGAAGGGACTAGTTTCGAAAACTAGCAGGAGATTCACGTCTCGCGAGGGTTCGACTCCCTCTTCTTCCGCCATGGCGATAAAATGCGAACCATAAGGTTCGTTTTTTTGAAATGAAGTAAAGGAATCTTTTATGGGGAAAAAAGTTCTAATTTCGGCAACAAAAATAAAAAAAGCAATATCTGCTTCAAACCGATTAATAAAGGAAAAAAACAACGATTTACTCATCAAGGCACAAAGTGGTAAAGAAAAGATTAAAAAGCCACAATATGCTTTAGATAATGTTGATTTTGATTTGGAAAGTAGAGTCACTCGAATAAATTTTATTCAAAAACAGGAATATCGAACAATTGAAAGATATATCACAAAAAATTATGTTAAATATCCAATATATTCCAATTGGAAAATTCATGAAAAAAAGATAAAAAAAGTTATTAAATTAACTAATTCAACATTAGAATCATTAAATAAAAATGAAGATTATTTAATAAGAACATTTGCTAATGAAATTCTTGAAACAATCGGTAATCCAGAAATATTCCCTTCCTGGTATCTAAAAGAATATTTACAAACTGAGCACATAAAACAAATTAAGTCTCTAACCGATAAATTATTAACGTATGAAAATGAGCAATTAAATACCATAAAAAAATTACAACAACAAATAAAACTCTCTGAAGATAAATTATTTTCTTCAAAAATAATAATGAACTTTAAAAAGAAAAAGTCAAAAAAACGAAAGAAAAAATTAGAAAAGCTCAAAAATAAACAAAATAACTTTTTCAAAACTTTTTTTACACTTGGTCTTTATAAATGTTACATTTCTAAGAGAAATGTTGCTAGAATCGAAAAAAATATTAAAAAACTGAATAATTATATTGAAGAATTAAACAAAAATATCATCGAGAACGAAATTTTAGTAAAGCAAGATAAAGAATCAATACAAAATATTGAACAAGATCTAGATGATAAGAAAAGGAATTTTGAAGTCTTAAAGCAACTCGAAGAAGAAAAATATGCTTTTAAAATTTCAAAAGTACAACCATTAGAAAATAGTTTGAAATCCAATTCCGATTTTATTATGCTAAAGCAATTCAATGGATATGCATATAAAAAAATCATTGGTTGTTATATTATTCATAATCGCGAGAATGACAAATATTACGTTGGACAATCCAAAGATATATACAAGCGTATTAAGCAGCATTTTAAAGGTACCAAACCTAATAATATTAATTTTGCTGAAGATTACTATAATTCACTTTTTTTAAACAAAGATGAGTTATTTGAAATAAAAATTATCGAATGTCAAACTAAAGATGAATTAGATAATATGGAAAAAAATTTAATTCAAAAATACGATTCTTTGAATAGCGGATACAATAAAACAAGCGGCAATATATAAAATATGAAAATAAATCCTTTAATTTAAATATTCACTTTTTCTTTTTCTAAATTCTCTCTTGCAATCGATAACATCAATTTAATGCGATTTTCCTGGTTAACTTTTGGAGCTCCAGCATCATAATCGACCGCCACAATATTGGCTTTGGGATTAGTTTCAACAATTTTTCGAATCATGCCCTTGCCTGCAATATGATTTGGTAAACATCCAAACGGCTGAGTACAGACAATATTATGATATCCGCTTTCAACTAACTCTAACATCTCCGCCGTCAAAAGCCATCCTTCACCCATTTTCGTTCCATAACCGATTACTCCATCAACTAAAGATTTAGTGTGATAATAGCGACTTGGCGCAACAAATTCATCATATCGAGAAATCGAAGTGACTAAAGCATCTTCAACTTTAAGACAATAATCCATTAGTATTTGACAGACTTTACGTTTTATTTTACTTCCCCCATAAAGTTTAATATCTTCCAATCTATTATCGATTTTAAATAGAACAAATCCTAAAATTCCTGGTAAGTTGACTTCGCAATTTTCTTCTTCTAAAAATTTTTCAAGGTTATTGTTTCCTAATGCCGCATATTTAACGTAAATTTCGCCTACTACGCCTACTTTCACTTTCTTTTCACTGCGGTCAACCTCTAAAGAATGAAAATCATCAGCGATTTTTATAAGGTTTTCTTTAATCTCCTTAAGTTTATATCCCTTGGATTGGTTAAGCATACCAACGATATAATCTTGCCATTTTTTTACTAGACGATCCGTATCTCCGTCATTTATTTCATATGGGTGACACTGATTTCTTAAACACATTAAACTATCGCCGTAAATTACTCCCGCTACAGCTCTTCTAATCATCCCTATAGTCAATTTAAAACCGGGATTTTTTTCCATACCGGACAAATTAAGGCTGATTACCGGTATTTGCTCTAATCCAGCTTTTTTCAATCCTTTTCTTAAGAGGTGAATGTAATTTGACGCCCGACATCCACCGCCCGTTTGAGTAATCATCAATGCAACCTTATTGACATCGTAGCGTCCGGATTGTACAGCATTGATTAATTGACCAATTGAAAGGATTGCAGGATAGCAAGTATCATTATGGACATATTTTAAACCTGTTTGCGCAATCTCCGGCCCGTTAGTTTCCAAAAGTTCGCAATTGTAGCCCAGTTTTTTAAAAACTTTTCCTAAAATCTCAAAGTGAATCGGAGCCATCATCGGGAAAAGAATCGTGTAGTCTTTTCGCATTTGTTTAGTGAAAAGAAGACGACCAGTTTTTTTATCGTATTTTAATTTTTCCATTTTGATTCTCCTTTCTTTCAAGGGCCGAAAGCAAGGAACGAATTCTAATCTTTACAGCACCTAAATTTGTGATTTCGTCAATTTTAATTTGAGTGTATATTTTATTGGCTTTTTCAAGTATATCGCGAACTTCGTCAGTCGTAATGGCATCGACCCCACATCCAAAAGAAACCAATTGAATTAAATTCATATCTTTTTGATTTGTGATGTAACTCGCCGCATAGTAAAGTCTTGAATGATATGTCCATTGATTTAAGACATGCACATTAATTTTGCTTTTAACTTTGTTAGACACCACATCTTCAGAAATAATTGTCACATCAAACGAAGATAGCATCTTGTCGATACCGTGATTAATTTCCGGATCAAGATGATAAGGTCTTCCGGCTAAAACTAAAATCTGTTTTCCTTTCTCTCGAGCGCGCAAAATGATTTCATCGCCTTTAATACGTATTTTCGATAAATAATCATCGTATGCCTTATAAGCATTTTTTACCGCCTCTTGAACTTCTTTTAGTTCTAAATCCGGAAAATGAGGTTTCATATTTTCATAAAATTTAGATGCAAAATCTTTATGTCGATGAATCCCTAAATATGGCTTAATAAAATCGATATTTTCTTTTTTCAAATCTTTAATGTTGTTATTGATAACTTCAGAATAATAAGCAACGACCGGACAATTATAATGATTGTCACCTTTTTTCTCATCAATATTATACGACATACAAGGATAGAAAATCTTCTTCACGCCCATTCTTATAAGTTCTCTTATGTGCCCATGCATCAATTTAGCGGGGAAACAAACCGTATCTGAAGGAATTGTCGTTTGACCATAAAGATATAGTTTTCTCGATGATAAAGGCGAATAGATCACTTTAATATCCAAACTATTGAAAAGCACCGTCCAAAATGGTAAAAGTTCAAACATATTCAAGCCCAAAGGAATCCCGATTTCACCACGTTTTCCTTTTGTATCGTCGCGGTAACTTTGAAGTAAATTTAACTTATAACTATAAATGTTCAATTCATTATCGACAACTTTTTTAGTAATCGGTCTTTCACATCGATTGCCACCGATAAACCGACGCCCATCATTAAAAACGTTGATTGTAAGTCGGCAATGGTTTTCGCAAAGCCCACAATTCGTAACTTGAATTTTATGCGTAAATTGTTCCAATTCTTCAGCCGAAATTAAAGTTGATTCTTTATTATTTTCACACATTAATTGAGCATAAAGCGCAGCACCATATGCACCCATCAATCCTGAAATATTTGGTCTTACGACCTCGATTCCCATTTCCAATTCAAACGCTCTTAAAACGGCATCGTTTAAAAAAGTTCCACCCTGAACAACGACTTTTTTACCAAGCTCCTCCGGTGAAGAAGCACGAATCACTTTATACAATGCATTTTTGACTACTGAAAGCGATAAACCTGCCGATATATCTTCAATTGAAGCTCCGTCCTTTTGTGCTTGCTTTACAGCCGAATTCATAAATACCGTACATCTTGAACCTAAATTTACCGGACGTTTGGCAAATAGTCCTAATTTTGAAAATGATGCGATATCATAACCAAGTGCCGAAGCAAAAGTTTGTAAGAAACTACCGCATCCTGAAGAACACGCTTCATTTAAAAAGATATTATCGATGGTTCCATTATGAATTTTAAAACATTTGATATCTTGTCCACCGATATCAATGACAAATTCCACTTCCGGCATAAATTTCTTTGCCGCCATAAAATGCGCGATCGTTTCGACAATTCCAAAATCAACTTTAAAGGCATTCTTAATAATATCTTCACCATAGCCGGTAACCGCCGATGCTTTGATTTGAATATCAGGCTTAAGCTCATAAATTTCTTGCAAAAGGTCCTTGACAAGGGGTACGGGATTTCCGGAATTAGACATGTATTTTGTGTAGTAGATGTTTTTCTTTTCATCCATAACGACACACTTCAAAGTGGTAGATCCAGCATCGATTCCTAAATACGCCGGACCTTGAAGTTTTTCAAACGGATAAATAGCCACTTGCGCTTGATCATGACGTTTTTTAAAAGCGAGATACTCCTCTTCATTATTGAAAAGCGGTGGGCGAAAAGCAAAGTTTCCAAGATGCGAATAATTGCTAACTTTTTCAAGTAAAGTATCTAAATTAATGAGTTTATCTGACGCTAATGCCGCACCTAAAGAAACATAATAAAGAGAATTTTTAGGACAAGTCCCATTGGTCTTTAAAACATCATCAAAAGCAGCACGCAATTCACTGATAAATGTTAATGGCCCACCCAAATAAAGAACATTTCCGCTGATTTCACGGCCTTGCGCCAATCCGGCAATCGTTTGATTGACGACAGCGTAAAATATCGATGCTGAAATATCAGATTTTCTTCCGCCTTGATTTAAAAGCGGTTGTATATCGGTTTTAGCAAAAACACCGCACCTTGAAGCGATCGTGTATATTTTTTCATGGCTTTTAGCCAGTTCATTCATTTCTTCGATTGAAACATTCAAAAGAGAAGCCATCTGATCTATAAAAGCTCCAGTACCACCAGCACATGAACCATTCATACGGACTTCGACACCATTATTCAAAAAAAGAATCTTAGCATCTTCACCACCTAATTCAATAATTGCATCAGTTTCAGGATTAAACAATTTTGCGGCAATTCTAGTGGCATAAACTTCCTGTACAAAAGGAAAACCACAGCTCTCAGCTATTCCCATGCCAGCCGAACCGCTCAAAGAAATTTTAACGTTTTCAATTCCATTCAAGACATCTTTCTTTAAAACTTTTAAAACTTCGGCGATTTTTTCGCTGATTTTCGACAAATGTCGCTCGTAAGAAGAATAAATTATTTCATTATTTTCATCAATAACGACACATTTTATCGTCGTAGAACCTATATCTAAACCAACACGTAACTCCATAGATATTACTCCTTTTTATCTTCGTTATCATCATTCGATGTTTCCTTGTTTCGTTCATCTTCGTCTTTAACATTTTCATTAAATTTTTCAATTTCATTTTTCATCTGATTAAGAAGATCTTCAATTTGCTTTTTTTGATCCTCTTTCAATTCTTCTTTTGACTCAGTGACATCAACATAAGCCTTTGCCATTAAATCGTTTAAAGCTTTTCGATAAAGATCTCGATAAAGGCAATAAATCTTATATCCGGCAATTAAATATATCGGGAAGAAAACAAAACATCCAGCGACGCTTAGCGATAAAGCCAAAACACAAGTATCAAAAGTTTCAAAATGCATAACACCAAGTCCGATGTAGGTACATAAACCATAAACAATCAAATAAACAATCAAAGATGGCCAAATTACCGAACCCATTTTAGCGTGATAATCTTTTGAAATTTTTGGAAAAACCATCCGATTTATTCGCGATGCGGTCATCGCCACCACCGGAATATCAAGCGAAAAATACGCCGAAAAGACATTTTTAGATAGGCATAACACAAAATATAAAAAAACGAATCCGTTTAAAATCACTTCATAATAATCAAAATACGGGATAATATTATACAATTCTTCATTAAGATAATTGTAAGCATCATATGTATTAAGGCTTTGTGAAGCATTTAGCACTTCTTCAATATTTTCGCGATATGCGAAAAAAAGTACACTAAACAAGATTATCGACATCAAACAGTAAAAAAGAAAAGTCTTAAAAAAAGTATTTATCACCCGATAGCACCCGTTAAAGCGCGGTGTAAAATAAAGTCGATAATTTTGATTAAAATCACTGAATTCTAAAGTTTGTCTTTTGCAAGCTTTGACTACCATAATTTGAAAAGACAATAAAAATGGCACTAGAGCAAAAGCCGTTACCAATAAAAAGCCAAACGGAATTAATCGATTTAAAAGTAAACCCGTCACAAAAATCACAATATAAATAAAAGAAAAAGTCAAAAGTTTTTCTTTGTTGTTCTTTAATACTGCATAAGATTCTTTAACAATTCTGCTTTTCATACAAGTCACCTAAAAAATGCAACTGAATATATTATATATATTCAATAGTTTAAATACAAATCTTAAACTTAAACTTTTGACAATTCTTACAAAAAACAAACATATTTTCGTTACATAAGTGACAATCTACAAAATATAATTAGATTGTATTAAAAAACACCGTCAAACTTTTCAGTTAAACGGTGTGTAACGTTTTTACTTTGTTCCTGTGATTATATCCATCGAATTGGCAATAGAAATCATTTCATTGACACTTAAAGTTTCCGAGTAAATATCTATGCTAACTCCGTTATAAAGGTAGGTTAGATTATATCCATTTACATAACCGACTCCATAGGCAAATTCAATAATATTACCGCTCACTTCTTTTAATGATATTTCTTCAGAATCTTGCAAGATACTTTGAACCACCGTAAATGGTTTATCACCATCATAAGTTAAAATAAATACTGTTTTTCCATTAACGGTTGCCTGCGTTTGTTCTTTCAAAGTGCCGTAAACTTCACCATTTGATGGAATTAGTGGTAAGTCCTCTTCATTTATAGTTGAAGTGGAGGAGATATTTTCGCGTGATTGCTTCATATTTTCACTTACATCAAAATATGTATCGGTGTAAGTGGGTTCAAGATCAACTTTAGAGAAGGTAACTTTTACCACAATTTCATTATTTGCATTATATATATTTACCCACACCGGTTTTAAATCAGATGAAAGTTTAATATCCTGTTTTACCCATTCCGGAGCATTTTCGTAAGATGGTGTGCTGGAAATAAGATATCCATCTTCGAGATTTTGAACTTCGTGATCTCCGTTAAACACCTCGAGAAGAGAATGGTATAGATAAGGCTTAGGACTATTTAAAGGATAGTTACCTTTAAACTGATAAACTTGATTTAACATCGGCGTCAAAACATAAACCCCATTTTGATTCCTTAATAAAATTTGCTCTTGATTGATATTTTTATCTAAAAGCGAAATTCTAAAATAATCTTGTTCGTTCTTTTTATTGTAATCGGTGGTCACAAAATAGGAACGTGTCTCCTCATCATTGAGAAGATCCATCGTCGCTTCCATATGGTAAGCAACGAGGTTTTGATTAATTTGATCTAATTTGTCGCCAACATCCGATTTGTCAAAAAATAACTTCCACGCTGCTAGCGCCACGATCGCCGCAATTAATACACCCGCAATAATTTTTTTAACCATTAAGATTCACCTCACCGATAATTTATGAGAAGAAAACTTAATATATGTATGAATTATTTAAAAATTTTCGCACATATTATCTTTAGGAGGTAAATCATGCAATATTTACAAAAATCATGCCTTGTCTTAACGATTATCGGTGCATTAAACTGGGGATTAATCGGACTATTTGATTTTAATCTCGTAACTTTTATTACAAATGGTACTAATATTTTTGCCCGTATAATCTACTGTGTGATTGCTTTAGCGGCAATCGTTAATATTTTATTACTCTTTATGCACGTCTCTTCAACCGCTACTGAAGAATAATAATCCAAACGCCAAAAAACAAAATAAAAAAGACTATGTTATTGAAATGAACTCAATTTAGCTCACTTCAAATCAGTCTTTTTTATTTTACTCCTTTTTGATATATCTTATTGACAACTTTTTCCAGTTCGAAAGGATTAATCAATTGGACCTGACTTTCAAACTCTAAATTTTCAATTCGTTTTTTTAAATCTTTGCAATGAACAAGCATCGGTTCTTCGCTCAATGTTTCAGATCCAATATAGCAAGAATCGTTAATTACCAAAAAAGGTATAACCATTTCTTTTGAAGCACCGATAAAAGCCGCAAAATAATTGATTCGAGTATTTTGAAGACGACATGGATTATTAATATGGTCGACACTTTTACCATCGGGCGAATAATAAAACCAACTTAAATCTTCTTTTTTACCATTCAAATGCCCATCGTAATAAGCATCTACAATACAATAAATGTATTTGTTAGAAAAAAGAATATGATCAAAATGAATCGTTATTTTTGCATCAATCGGCAGCGAAACACGATTTAAAAGGTAAAAATCGCGATTTTTAGCGATACTATAAAGTTTTTTGGTAATGTTTCTTTTATAAAGTTTCTTTTCAAAAAATAATTTAATTGGATTCGAAAACAATAATGCGATCGCTAAAATTGTAAATATTGCTATGATAACAATTGCACCTACTAGCATAATCAAGCAATCTCTAATGCAACTTCCATCATTTTATGAAAACTATTCTGTCGTTCTTCGGCAGTAGTTTCTTCTTTGGTGACGAATGAATCTGAAACCGTCAAAATGCAAAGAGCTTTTTTCTTTAATTTTGCCGCATTGCAATAAAGAGCATACGATTCCATTTCAACTCCTAAAATTCCCATATCGCGCCATTTCATCCAAATTTCCGGTTGATCGTTATAAAAAATATCACTAGATAAGATGTTGCCGACATGGCAAGGATAATTTTTAGCTTTAGCGACTTCATAAGCCTTATTTGCTAAAGAAAAATCGGCGATGGCACTAAATACACCACCTAATTGATATTGTGAAGCCCATGCAGAATTAGTTGAGGCCCCTGAAGCAATGATGAGATCATAAAGTTTACATTCTGGAGCATAAGCACCGCAAGAGCCGATTCTAATAATCGTCTCGACCCCATAAAAAGCATATAGTTCATAAGAATAAATACCAATGCTTGGCATACCCATTCCCGAACCCATAACAGAAACTCTTTTTCCTTTATAAGTTCCTGTATATCCTAGCATATTGCGAACACCATTGACTTGAACTACATCTTCTAAGTAATTTTCGGCGATGAATTTGGCTCTTAAAGGATCACCTGGCATTAAAACCGTCTTAGCAAAATCTCCCATTTTGGCGCTATTATGTGGTGTTGACATATATTCCTCCTATTCTACATCGACTACCATTGTCGAAGATAATATATCATGAAAAGTAACTCTTTCGTTTTGAAGGCAAAGGACTGCTCCTGATGCAAAAACAGAAAGACCAAAAGTCGAAAAATCAACTAGGATTTTTCCGATAACTTCACGTATAAAAAGAGCAGCAAAATCAACATTGCTACCATCGTTTTTAACAATTCTAATTCTGAAAAATTTTTTTCCAACCGTTTGACCTTTGCTTAACACCGGCACGACTAAAAAATAAAGTGTTATAAAAATAAACGCCATCCCTCCGGTTAAAAGCGAAGTGACCGTAAGCGAAAGAATATTTTGTGTAGTAGGGCTCTTGGCAACTTCAAAAGACATCAAAATCGGATTGATTGAAATAAAGCCGACAATCGTAAAGACAATCAACCAATCCAAAAGAAAAGCCATGATGCGAGGAAGAGGATGGGCTCTTTTCATAATTATCACCTCTTCATTATTTTATCATAGCTTTTCCCTATAAGAAAGATTAATTATTTAATCTTTTCACTTAGATTATTGAGAAATCCTTTTTCAAAAGTCGCTTCGATAGTGCTGTTTTTTTGAATTCTTTTAATCCCTATATCGACTAGTGTCGTCAAAAGTTCTTTAAATTCGATTCCTTTATCTTCGAATAAATAATAAGCTAAAGAACCTGGAATGGTATTGATTTCATTAAGATAAACCTTTTGGCTTTGTTGGTCGTACAAAAAATCAAACCGAACTACTCCGGAACATGATAAAGATCGGAAAGACTTAATAGCAATATCTCTAATAGTTTCTTCGATATCTTCCGATACGTCACTTGGAATAATTCTTACAAATTTTTTATTTTTACCACTTTCATATTTATCGTAAAAACTTAGAATCATATCGTGATTGTTAACAGTCTCCAAAGAAGAAATAATCATTTTTTCTTCATTACCTAAAATAGCAATATTAACCTCTTTTAAATGATTTATAGCTTCTTCGACAATCACCTCATCATCATAGTAAAATGCAGCTTCAATCGCTTCTTTAAGTTCTTCTATATTCATCACTTTTCTAACTCCGATAGAACTTCCTAAATGACACGGCTTTACAATAAGCGGAAAATGTAAAGGTTTAATAAAAGAGTCTAATTTTTGAATATTCAAATATGTTGAAGCTGATAAACTTTTAAATTTTGTCTGTGGTATCTTGAATGTAGTTAAAATTCGCTTACATGCCACTTTGTCTTGTAAAATCGCGGCATTGTAAATTCCAGAATAGATGCAAGGTATTTTCAAAGTATCAAAGAAAGCCCCTAAAGTGCCATCTTCAATTCCTTTTCCATGTCCCACAATCAAGGCATAATCAAAAAATAACTTTTTGGTTTTGGTTTTAAAAAAAGAACTTTGATGCTTCCTTTTAAATTCGCCTTTTTTAAAGCCATGGAAATTTTCATAATTAAGTTTGTTTAAAAGAGCCTTTCCCGTATAAAAATTTCCATCGTGATCAAGATATACTAAAAGATAATCCCAACCATTATTTTGAAATTCGTGCGCAACTTTAAGCGCCGTCAAGACCGAAATATCGCTTTCTAGAGAATTTCCTCCATAAACAATCGCGATTTTTTTCATGCTACCTCCTAATCGAAGATAGTTTCGTTATTCTTAAGGGCATTGATAATTCGAGCGAAATCTTGATTCGGCATCTTCCAAGACAATGAGGGAAGAGTATCCATATCAAAAAAACTTACCTCTGTTGTTTCATGGCAATGTGTCCCCGTTGAAGAAACTATCCTTCCTTCAAACCATATTGCATACTCCGACAAATCATTCTTCTTTTTATCACGTTCTCGATCTAAAATACCCACTAAACGGATAATTTCAACCACATAACCGCTTTCTTGAAGCACTTCTCTTTTCGCTGCTTCGGAAGGACTATCATAAATGTCACACCAGCCTCCCGGAACGGAATATGTTCCACTATCGGCCTCTTTTACTAAAAGCAAGCGACCTTTTTCATCACGAATCAAAGTTCTTACGCTGATATTTGGAGTCGGATAGACATTCTTAGTAAAATAAGTGGGACGTTCAAGATTCACTTCATTAAATTTTTCAATCATCGCGGTCGACAAACTGCGAATTTCTTCATAATTCTCTAAAGCATAGGGATCTTTTGAGTACAATAAGCCGATTTTGGCAATCGAATTGATTTTTATCAAAAATTCATGGAAATCTAGTTTGGTCATAATTTAAATCCTCGAAACCATTATAGCCTATTTTAAGTAAAAATCACTGCCCTTTGCCGTAATCAAAACATTTTTATCGTCGTCATTCAAAATTTTAAATGCCTCTTGTAAATCTTTCTTAATAAATAAAGAATTCATGTTACCTTGTGCCTCACGATATCCTTTTACTAAAGGATGATTATTAATAAGCGTAAGAATGATTACTTTATCTATTCCTACTAGACTTTTTCCGATTGAATAATTATATTCTTCAAACTTTGTTCCAATTTCAATTAATCCTCCAGTAATAATCACTTTTTGTCCTTGACATTTTTTTAGAAGTTCAATGGAATCCAATAGTCCAAAATAGTTGGCATTATAAGAATCATCAATAACAATCTTATTATGTATATGATAAATTTTTTGTCTTCTATCACTTTGACTTAATCGAGCAATGGCCTTAATCAAATTATTTGTTGACACCTTTAAATGACTGGCTAATTTAATCGCTCCGGCAAGATTTAATAACTGCTTGTTACCTAATAATTTTATTTCGAATTTAGTGTTAGCTAAAGTTAAAAAGCACTTTAATTGATCGTTGATTTCATAATTTAATTCTTGTAAAGAATAGGATTCATAGGGAAATTTCCATTTTACAGTATTTAGCAATGTATCATCACCATTAAAAAATATTTTGCCATTTTCTTTTAAGAGACTTTGAATTTTGATTTTTGATTTTAAAACATTATCGATAGTTTTAAAAGTCGCTAAATGCATAGGGCCAATAGCAGTAATAACTGCGTAATCCAGTTTGAATAAACGATGAAATTTTTTCATTCCGTTTTTTTCATCGATTCCAATTTCTGCTACCACAAAATCGTCTGTATCAGAAACTTCTTCGTTAATAAACCGCGTCAATCCCATTAATGTGTTGATGCTGCCTTTAGGAAAAGTCACTTGATATTGGGTTTTTAAGATATGAAGAAGATCCATTTTAAATGATGTTTTACCATAACTTCCTGTAATGCCGATAATTTTTGCATCTTGCATTCTTTTTAATTTTTTTCGAGCTTTTGAAATATAAACCGATCTTATGGCTCCTTCAAGAGGACTAAGAATTATTTTACTAAGACATAATAAGATTCCACTTACAAATTTAGCACTAAAGAGATATCCAAAAATTATCCAATAATTCACAATTGAAATAAAGACGATGATTCCTAAAAGAAATTCGCTCATTACAAATAAAAATGTCGATCTCCGCGTCAAAGGAATACGTTGAGGTTTTTTTATTAAATATAAAATAATGTTAGCAACAAGCATTAAGCCAACTGCCACCCCATGAACTATCGTATGATCAAGTACAATCGCGCTCTCGATCAAAATAAAAAAAATAAAAAGATAATAACCATTTTTTTTGAATCTTTCCTTTCCTAGAATCAAATACCGTTTTATTGAATAATATTGTTCGATAAAAATTTTCTCTTCTTGAAGTAAAAGGGTTGTTAAAAATAAAAAAGTCAAAACTTTAAAGACTAAAAGCATTTTTCAATTTCCTTATCAATTAAAGAGGCGATTTCTTTTTTATGAGAAAGATAAGCAAGATGATCTCCTTCAAAAAATATCAATCTTGACTTTTTTAAATAACGATGCATTTTTTTCATTTGAGAACAAACGATTTCTCGATCTTTTTTTAATCCGATTAATAAAATATCGGTATTGATTTTTGTTAAATCTTTTTTTGATAAATATGAATTGCAAACATTGACAAAAGTTTTTCTTAAATCTCCTTGTGTCGCTTCATAATCAGAGCTTCCTTTTAATACAATCGGAAGTTTTATCTTTTTGGCAATTTTATTAAAAGCAATTTTTACTTTAGCTTTTATTTTGTGTCGTTTAATAATACTTGGTGCAATTAAACATAATCCTTTTACCGGATATTGTTCAGCATAAAATCCTAAAATTTTGCCTCCGAAAGAATGCCCAACACCATAAAAACTTTCAATTTTCTCATGTACGACTAAATTGTGAAGTTCTTGCACGTAATCTTGTATTGTATAGGGATGTGTCAATTCACTTTTCCCAAAGCCTGGCAAATCGACAATAATAACATTTGTCGATTTGTTTAACATCGCTAGTCTTTTCATTGTTGAAGAATCTAATCCCCATCCATGAAGATAGATTGTAAAGCCTACTTTTCCTAGTTGTTCGATTTTTTGATAGTACATGTTTTTGCCTCTATACATATATATGGTCAATTTATTTTTTGATTGCCTATCGATATTTTTTGCGTTAGTATGATTTAAAAAGAGGTGCATTATGTCATTTGAATTAGTGCTTACACTTATTGTAATCGGGGCTATTTTTATATCCGTAATCCTCATATTTTTATCGGGAGTCATTAAAGTAAAAAATGACGAAGTCGCCATCATCGAAAAATTTCATACCTTTGACAAAGTGCTTAATTCCGGTTGGCATTTTATCATGCCGATATTTTCTCATCGTGTAAAAACTTATAACATTAAACCCGTCTCGATTAAAGGACGCTTCAATAATTTTGAAATTTTTATAAATTTTAAAATCGAGGATTATCAGAAATATTATTACTCAAATGAAATTTTTGAAGTCGGTATCAGCAAAAGATTAAAAAAAATCTCCCCTACAAATAGGGAAGATGTTATTCAAACTATCGAAGATTACGCTAGAGCGTTAGGTATCACCATCTTAAAAATCGAGTTATCCGATATCTAAATCAAAGATTAAATTTCGAAGTGAAGAACCAAGCTCCTGGTTCTTTTTTTCACTTTCGCTCTCGATTAAAACTCTTATTAAAGATTCAGTGCCAGAAGGTCGTATTACAATGCGACCTTGTCCTTTTAGTTCTCGCTCGCTTGCATTCAAATAATCAAGCAAACGTTGATTATTGATGATATTATTTTTGTCGACCACTTGAATGTTCATCTGCAAGGTGGGATAAGGATTATAATCATCGTATACTTTTTTCAACGATTCTTTCTCTGACATTAAAACCATTAATCTCATCATTGATAGCAACGCATCTCCGGTTTTGGCGAAATCGCCGAAAATAATATGCCCCGATTTTTCCCCACCTAATGACGCGTTAATGCGCGACATTTTCATTTGGACATTATGATCGCCAACATCGACGACATCGGCTTCAATTTGGTGCTCTTTAAGCTTTTTCAATAAGGCACTATTAGTCATCGTGGTCACCACAATGCGATTTTCTTTAAGAAGATTTTGTTTTTTTAGATCCAATGCAAAAATCATCAAAAGCAAATCTCCATCCAAAAGACGCCCTTCACTATCACAAGCGATGATACGATCCCCGTCTCCGTCTACGGCAATTCCTAAATCAAATTTTCCATTTACAACTTTTTTCTGCAAAATTTCATAATCCAAAACTCCACTATCACGATTGATATTGATTCCGTTTGGTTTTACATTCGTTAACTCATAATGTTTTAAATTTAATCGTTTAAATAAAGTCTCAATAATCTGATAGTCGGCACCATTTGCTCCGTCGACTACAACTTTTAAATTGTGATTTATGTGTTCTTTATTTTCTAATAAAAATTCAATATACTCTTCAATTAAATGACTGCTTTCAATAAGACGTCCGATATGATCAGAAGCCGCTAATGGCAAGTAATCTTCTTTAGCGTCGATATAACTTTCGATTTCCTTTTTCAAATCATCTTTAATCTTTTCTCCGTTACGATCAAAAATTTTTATGCCATTGTCATCATAAGGATTGTGTGAAGCCGTAATCATAACGCCATAATCAAAATGATACTTTGCCGTCAAATATGAAACAGCTGGTGTTGGAGCTATCCCCAAATCATATACACTTGAACCTGAGCCTAACGCTCCCGAGCAAAAAGAAGAAAAGAGAAGATCAGAAGAAATTCGAGTATCACGAGCTAAAAGTATTTTTAATTTACCTCTTGCACCTAAATATCTTCCAAGACGGAAAACAATTCGCGAAGTAAGATTGTAATTAACTTTACCGCGAATTCCATCAGTTCCAAAATATTTATTCATAAAACATTCACCCATACATCATATGCATGAATAAAAGATGTTTTAAAAAGAAATTTTAACGACTCATATAATCTTGGAAATAATTTTTAAATTCGTCAAGAGTAACATTTTCCATATTACCCATATAAGCAATAGAAACTCTCCCGCTTTCTTCACTGACAACAACAGTTACCGAATCCGTAGTTTCGCTTATTCCGATAGCAGCACGATGGCGAGAACCATATTTACCGGTCAGCGCGGTAGTCGTCGGCATGTAAAAAACACTTGCGGCGACAATTCGATCATCCTTAATTATAACCGCACCATCGTGCAATCTAGTTCCAGGATAAAAAATTGTCACCAATAATTCTTGACTAACCGGCGCATTAATAGCGGTCCCAGATTTCCCGATTTCAGAAAGTGAATCTTGCTTTTCAAAAGTAAGAATGGCTCCGATTTTATTTTTAGCTAACGAAAAAACCGTATCATTTATTACCTGATAAAATTTTTCCTTATCATAACCGACTTTAGTCTCTTTATTGGTGTTATGTTTTTTAGAGACGCTGTTGATAATAAAATGCCTAATTTCAGAAATGTTCGTGAAGAAAAAGATCACGGTGGCACTGGTTAAAAGCATCGAAATCAACAATTTGAAATTAGAAAATCCGCAAATTGCCGCCAAAATATAAAACGTAAAAGAAATACAATAAAATATAGCAATCGTCCTTCTTTTTAAGTATCTCAAAAAGAAAACAATCAATAATATCGCTAAAACAAAAGTTAATATTATATCTGTTAAAAAAAGCGGCTCTTTAAAATGCTCCAAAATATTATCTAGCATAAAAAATCACGCTCCTTTTTCTACACTCTAATATCATAGCAAATCATCAAAGAAAATGAAAGATAAGAAATTGCTAAGTTAAAATTTTGTAACTTTTTTTAAGTAGTGACAACTTTTTATTTATATTTCAATCACTTCCACACCTGAATTTGACAAGATTAGTATTTTATTAGATAATTTTATTAATGAAGGAATCTTAAAATTATGAGCAATGACAATTATATTTTATCAATAGATTATGGTACTCAAAGCGTAAAAGTTTCTATTTTTGATGACAAAGGTAACATTCTAGCTTTTGAAAAGCAAAATTATAATCCGCCTTATTTTTCAACTAATCCTAGTTGGTTTGAGCAACATGCTGATTTTTATTGGGAACAGATGTGCTTAGCTTCTCAAAAACTCTGTCAAAAAAATTTCGAACTTATGAATAATGTCAAAGGAGTTGTCACTTCTTGTTTTCGTGATACTGCGGTGATGTTGGATAAAAATCATAAACCGATACGACCGGCGATTCTGTGGTTAGATCAAAGAGTGGCCAAAGTTGAAGAAAAATTGCCATTATTGAATAGGGTCCTTTTTGCACTCGTCGGAATGAAAGAAACCATAAGAGTGCAACGAGCAAAATCAATGTCAAATTGGTTGAAAGTGAACGAACCTATTAATTGGAAAAAAACTGACAAATATGTCAATATCTCCACTTATTTAAATTACCGAATGATTGGAGAATTGAAAGATTCTCCTTCCAATTATGCTGGACACTATCCTCTCAATTTTAAACGTTGCAAATGGTATGGTTCCCACGCTTTAAAATTTCCGGTTTTTAACATTGATATATCAAAACTATGTGAATTGGTTGATCAAGATTTACCCCTTGGTAAAGTTTCCTTACAAGCCCATGAAGAATCAGGTATTCCTTTTGGAATTCCCCTTCTTTCTTCATCGTCTGATAAAGCCAATGAAACAATCGGAAACGGAAGCATCGACGAAACTTCAGCGACCATCTCTTATGGTACAGCCGCTACAATTTCAATAAGCAGCAAACATTATGTCGAACCAGAAACTTTTTTACCGGCTTATGCTACACCGATTAAAAACCTTTACAATACTGAAGTTCAAATTTACCGAGGATATTGGATGATCAATTGGTTTGTCGAACAGTTCTATCAGTCCGAAAAAGAGGAATGTGAAAAACTTGGAATTTCTTATCTTGACAAATTAAACAAAGAAATGTTTCAACTTGTTCCTGGTGCTGACGGATTAATTCTTGATCCATATTGGGGACCTTCTTTAAAGCGTCCAAATTACAAAGGTATGATTATCGGTTTTTCTGACAATCACACTAAAATTCATCTTTATCGCGCAATAATAGAAGGTATTTGTTTTTCTTTAAAAAACAGTTTAACAAAAATCGAAAGAAAAACGCACAAAAAAGTAGAACGACTTTATATATCGGGTGGTGGTGCCATTTCCGATGAAATCGCCCAAATAACCGCCGATATTTTTAACCTTCCTGTCTATCGAGTTCAAACTACGGAAACTAGTTCTTTAGGTTCAGCAATCGTCGGTTTTGTAAAACTTGGCATCTACGATTCATTGGAAACTGCCATTATAAAAATGGTAAGAACCAAGAGCCGATTCTTACCACGTTCTGAAATAAGCATTACTTACGATTATATTTTTAAAAACATCTATAAAAAATTATACAAGAACAACATTAAAACTTGCAAAAACATTCGAAAATTAACCAAAATCGATATTTAATTGCGATTGATTAAATTAATTTTTCCGATGAGCGGAAGCGGTTTTGTCTCTTCACGGCATACATGCACAATTCCTAAAATAAAGAAAGCGATCTGTGCTAAACTTTCAAGAATATTTATAATCAAAAAGAAAGTTATTGATGCCGTTGAGGCAAAAACAAATATTATTTCTAATAAATAGATAACCGTATTAAATGCAATCGATATGATAAATAGCACTAAACATTGATTAGCGTGATACTTAGCGAATGGTGATCTTGGTTTTACTAAAATCGGTAAAAAGAAAAGCAAACCACAAAATAAATATCCGATCGCTGCGAATAGCCGATCTAAAAATTTTAACTCTTCACCTTTATCGATATTTTTTTCACTTACTTCAACGTCAACTACTTCCTTATCCTCTTCCATAATTAAATACCTCTAGGTAAAGTATATTATATTTTTTTGTTTTTATAAATATTTTTCGTTATACTATAAATGAGGCGTATTATGAAAAAAATTATTAGTTCTAAACTTTTTAAAATTATTTCTATTTATGTTGTAATTCTTGGTTTACTTGCCATTCTACTTGGAACATTTTGTCTAAATGGTTCAAAAAAAATTTTTAACGATATTGAAAAAATCACTGCTGTTCCACATCGCAAATTAGAAATAATTAAAGACAAAGAAAATCTCGGCTTAGTAAACGATAATAGCGGACAAGATTTTAAAATTCTTCAATTGTCGGACATTCATTTAAGTTGCAGCTACGCGACATACGAAAACGATTTAAGTGCCATAAAAGCGGTCGAAAAAGTGGTAAGAAGCACTGCACCTGATTTTATAGTCTTAACCGGAGATATCATTTATCCTTCAATTTTACATTTGAATTGCAACAATGATTTAATAGCAAAAGCCATCATCCAATTAATGGAAAACCTTTCAATTCCGTGGTCAGTGACTTATGGAAATCATGATACCGAATCATATAGTACCTGCACTAGAGAACAAATAAGTACGCTTTATGAAAACGCACCTTCGTGTCTTTTTTATCGAGGACCTGAAAATATTTATGGTAGTGGTAACTATCTTGTAAAACTATACAATTACGATCGCTCTTTAAACCAAGTCTTAGTAATGATGGACTCTAATTCATACGTCCCTAATTCATTTATTAACGACTACGATAATATTCACGAAGATCAAATTGAATGGTATTCTAACACTTTAAATAAAATTTGTGAAGAAGAAAAAAGAATCGTACCCTCGATCCTTTACATTCACATTCCTTTTAAAGAATATAAAATCGCTTGGGATATGTATTTAGCTGGTTCTTCAGAAGTAACTTATATTGACGGGGGTGCTTTAGAAGGATTTTCAGGACCAAAGCGTGAAGATTCGATGTTTGAAACCATCGAAAAGATTCAATCGACAAAAGCGGTTTTTTGCGGTCATGACCATTTAAACACTTACGCTATTTCATACAAAAATGTCATTCTTTCCTATGGAATGTCGATTGATTATCTAGCTTATCCCACCATTTATCATAAAACTTCGCAACGTGGGGGAACCTTGGTTTCGATTTCTCCCGATGGTACTTTTTCTTTTGAAAGAATCTATTTAAAAGATCTTTGATATAAATAATTTTTATTTAAAAATACTATATTCTTGTTGCTTTTTATAAGGTATATATGGTTTTAAAAAAAATACATAACCTAAACATCTTTTTAAATATCAGTTTTATTTTTATAAACATGATTATTGACATGATCAAATTGGCAATCGATTTATTTATTATATAGTATAATAGCAATCATTATAATACCCGTATTGTTTATTGTTATAAATTGTTTTGAACATGAATTTAGAAGGTGCTATTTCAACCGGGTGACATTTTAGAATACATTGATGATAAGAGTAATTGCAAAACGGAAAATAAAAGATAAAAAAATTTTTTAAAACTTAAGCCGCCTTTTATAATTCCGTTTTTTACAAGTTTTAATTTTACATAATCTTAAAAATGAAGAGCCTTATGAAATGAAAAGAAAAAAATAAAAAAAAGAGCCATTGCAACTTTCAAAATACATGGCTCTAAAATAATTATCACTTTCTTTAAGAATTCAATTAGAATTACATTAAAGAAGTGATTTTATTTTAAAAAATCTTTTGCTATTAGTCAAGTATTTTTGGCTAATAGCTCTTTTTAAAATTTACAAATACCTAAAATCTTGAATTACCGCGAAAACATCACTCGTTCATTATTGAACATTCTCGTCAATATATAAATTCCACTTACACTATAGACTAAATTAGATATCACGGTAGTCAAAAGGTTAGCAATATTTAAATTTAATGCAAATATCGCATAAACCGTCTGCGTCACATTGTAAAATGGAATTAAATAAACAAAAAGGTTATCCGAGGTATTTTGCATAAACGATGTCATTAAAGATAAAATCATGATCACAATCATCACCGGTCCAATGTAAGATGTCGCTTCTTTCACACTTTTGGCAAAAGTCGATAAAATGGCCAGTAACGTAATCGTTAATAGTGTAAAAGAAATAATTACTAGAAAAATTAAAGCAAATTCCGGGATTCCATAAATCGAAACATCTAACCCCGTACTTTGACTTTGAAGTAATTTGGGAAATGATAAAATCACGCCGAGAAAAGAACAAGTGCCCGCTAATAAGGCAAGTGTCCCGATTGAAATAATTTTTCCAATCGCCAATTCACTTCTTTTAATCGGAGTTACCAACAAAGTCGCAATGGTTCCTCGCTCTTTTTCGCCTGCCATTGATTCAGGAGCGATTGTCATACAACTCGAAAAGATCAAAGTTACTAGAAGAAGTGGCATAACTGAAGAAAGAAGCATCGAAGAAACGTCTTGATTACTAGCTAAATCATAATCACTCCCCATATTGATATCGAAAATATTGGTTATGCTGCTTTCAATCGCGTCCAAAAGCGAAACTGCCATTTGATAAAATTGTAAGGATTCATTTTTAGCCGAATTATAGAAAATTTCAATCTTCATCGGAGAACTTAAATTTGATGACAATTTACTATCAAAATCAGATGGAAAGACCAAAATAAAGTCTTTTTGTCGTTGAGCGACTTCTTCTTTTTTAGATTCGACTTCCGTCGCATTAATGGAAGTCAGCTCAATCTTTATATTTTGCGCTTCGATGGTCGAAGAAAAGATTTGTGACTGATTGACAACATAGCCGGTATAAGTATAATCATTTTCAACTTCAACCATAGAGCCGATCATATCTCCCATTAAACTATAAATGACAAATATTAAAATCCCCGGTAAAAATAGCGAAAGTACGATTCTTCGATCGGTAAAGAATCTTCTAAACTCTTTTTTGATGATCGTTAAAATATTTTTCATTCTTCTTCACCCACTTCTTTCTTATAGATATTGAAAAAAACTGTCTCTAAATCTTGATTGGCCGTCAAATTTTTTATATCGTCGGAAACAATCATTTTCCCGTTGATGATAATTCCGACACGATCGCAAATTTTTTCAACAAGTGAAAAGATGTGAGTAGAAATAATAATTGTTTTCCCCTGTTGTTTTAATTCTTCAAGATAATCTGTTACCACTTTGGCGGTTAAGACATCGAGTCCGTTTGTCGGTTCATCAAAAATGATGATGTCAGGATTATGAACTAACGAAATCACCAATGAAACTTTCTGTTTCATACCTGTTGATAGGTTGCTAATTTTCACCTCACAAAAGCGATCGATACCGAATTTTTTGAATAAGGTTTCTTTTCTTTGCTTAGCAATTTCCTCCGGGACATCATGCAAGGAAGCAAAAAAATCAAAAAGGTAATTCGGTGTAAAAAAATCTTCAAGCTTTAATTCGCTTGTCAAAAATCCGATTTTTTTTCTGACCTCTTCTGGATTTTTCTTTATATTAATACCGTCGAGCAGAACTTCTCCTTCATCAGCTTTAATAAGGGTTGAAAGAATTCTTAACGCCGTCGTTTTTCCAGCACCATTTGGCCCTAATAAGCCATAGATTTCCCCTTTGTAAGCACTGAATGTAAGACCATTTAACGCTACTTTGCAATTAAGATTCGTTTTTTCGATTTTTTGTTGCTTTCGTGATAATTTAAAAGTTTTTTTCAAATCAGTGACTGTTATGATTTCTTCCATAATTCTCTCCTTTAAAATATTTAAAATGCGAATCATATTTTTTCAGTAAGATATCGTTAAATCTTATTCCAAATATCAAAATAAAATAAACAAAACTGGTCGAATTAATCATCAATAACATTCCATACCAACTAAAAGAATATATTTCTAAAAAGTAAGTCATAAATACGATACCACCGATATATACCAAATAATGAATAGGTAAAACGATCTCTGGTTTTAGCATATTTCTTTGGTATATTTCAAAAATAGCAAAAGTTAAAAATCCATAAGTCAAAAAACATAGCAGGAAATTTCGATATTGATCCGCGGTTAATTCCATAGGGATTATATCAATAAAATGTGGAAGCACTTCGGTAGTAATTAAGCATAAAATCAAATAAACAAATGAGCCGATTAATCCTTTGTAAACAACTTGTTTCAATTAAATCACCGTCAATATCATAACAAATTAGCACTTATAATGCGAATAACGAAAGTAAAAATTTCGATTTATAGGTTTGCCGCTTGAAATATAAACCTTCAATTTTAAAGACTCCCTAATTTCATCGAGGTTTTCTATTTAAAATTATCCGATTTTACGTTACAATATTGTTGAGGTAACAAATATGAAAAGCAATGAGTCGCTTGAAATGTATTTAGAAACTATATTGATTTTATCTTACAAAGGTTCAGTTCGTTCAATCGATATCGCCAACGAACTTTGCTTTTCAAAACCGAGCGTCAGTATCGCTGTAAAAAAAATGCAAGATGATGGTTACATCGTTTTTGACGATAATTCAAAATTGATCACTTTAACTCCTGAAGGTCTTAAAATTGCCGAAACCATCTATGAACGGCATCTCATTCTTTCTGAGTTTTTTGAAAATCTCGGCGTCGATAAAAATATCGCTCGTAACGACGCCTGTCGAATCGAGCATGTCATCAGCAAAGAAAGTTTTAGTAAAATAAAACAAATCGTCGAAAATAAGAAAAGCTTATCTTAAATTTGAAAAAATTAATTATAAAAGTACATAAAAGAAGATGCAGACAAATTGGAGAATTGAGCCTAATAACACAAATAAATGCCAAATACTATGCATCCATTTTTTCTTTTTTCCCATGCCATAAAGAATGGCACCGATCGTGTAAGCAATTCCCCCAGCTATTAGCCATATAAAGCCGGCAATACCGATTGCATCCACCAAAGGTTTTAACGTGAAAATAACGCACCAACCCATGGCCAAATAAAGAATCATACTCAGTATTTTGACTGCTTCCCAATACATATTGATAGCATTGAACGTTATGCCGATAATCGCCGCCGCCCATACTATCGATAAAAGTATAATTCCAGTTGAACCTTCATTTAAAGCAATTAGACAAATAGGTGTATACGTTCCAGCAATTAAAAAATATATCGTACAATGATCGAAAATGCGAAACACTCTTTTGGCACGATTAGGTCGTAAAAAATGATAAATCGCTGACATCGTATAAAGCAAAATCATGCTTACACCATAGATAATCATGCTAATCACTTTGATAGCGTTTCCTTGAAGTGCAGCAAAAACAGTTCCAAGAACCAAAGCAACGATTCCAAAACCACCGCCGACGATATGAGTTACCGCATTAAAGATTTCTTCCCCACGGGTGTAATTCGGTAATCTTTTTCTTTTTTCTTTTTTTATTTGTTTTTCATTTAATTTTTCATCGATATCTTGTTTCATAGTAATAAAGTCCTAACGAAACTTTATCACTTTTATGATTTAAAGTAAACTTTAAATCATCTCTTCATCAATATATTTTTTAAGACGAACAATTAGATTATCATAGTCTTTTACAATCTCTTTTAATGGATTATACAGTTCATCATCCAATTCACCATGTGTGTATAAAAAAGTCACGCCACCTTTAATCGCTTTGCTTAGAGCATCGATGGCGTCTAAAATCAAATATATATCTTCATCATAGCTTTTATTTTCGACCATGATTAAAACAAGTTTCTGTTTCCACTTCATCGAAGTATCTGGATCTTTCATTCGCTCATGAAGAATTTTTTCGACTTCTTCTTCGTGGAATACCAATCGATCTCGAATTTCTTTCAATAACGTTTTAAGATTTTCATTTCGAGCTTTGTTGTAATAATTTTTAAATGTCAATTCGCCCATTCTAAGACTAGAATAAAAGGCGTTTACTAATTCTAGTTGTTCTTTCATTTGTATCACCGATAATTAGTATTCTCAATTATCGATGTTTTACAAAAAAATCTTCATTTTGACGAATAAATGCCTATAACCCTTTCATTGAACTAAGCACATTTTCTAATTTTTTAGGTTCTAAATGCGTCTTCAATATTTCAAGCGCAAATTCACACGAAAAATACATCGAACGCGCAAAAATCAAATTACCGTCTTTCACGACACCTTGATCTTTTAAATAGACGCCTTCAAAAGAATCGCTTTCATAGCCGGGAAAGCAAGTGTAACGATGTCCTTTTAATAGTCCTACTCGCCCTAATAAGGAAGGAGCCGCACAAATTGAGGCGATAAGTTTTCCTTGATTAGCAAATTCTAAAATAATTTTGGAAACATTCTTATCGTTCATCAATATCTCTTTGACCGCACGTCCTCCAGGAATCACTAAATAATCATACATCGTCGCATCAATATTTTTCAAAGTAGTGACAGCTTGAACGACAAGACCGCTTTGTGAAGTAACTTCAAGTTCATCACTGACACTAGCAGTGATCACAAAATCACCACCTCTAAGCAATACATCACGAGTTACTAAAGCTTCGCTATCTTCAAAATAATCTGCTAATATCATTAATCCTTTCATCGTCTTTTTAACTCCTCGCTTACAAGTTTGCTAGCAATTTGGGGATTAGCCTTTCCTTGCGATTTTTTCATCACTTGCCCGATTAAAAAGCCCATCGCTCGATCCTTACCATTTTTAAAATCAATCACCGATTGCGGATTTTCATCGATCACCGCGCTTACCAACGCTTGAATTTCATCGGTGTTGGAATTTTGTTTTAGACCCATCTCTTCAGCAACTTTAAGCGGTTCTTCATCGGTAGATACAATTCTTTCAAAAACCTTTTTAGCTTGCGCAATTGAAATTTCCTTGCTTTCAATCAATTCTAAAAGTTTTAAAAGATTCATGGGCGATAATTTCATTTCATCGATTGTCATCATATTACGATTCAAATATCCCGACACATCACCCATAAGCCAGTTCCAACTTTGCTTAATTAGTTCAGGTTTTAATTCTACCAATTTGTCAAAATATAAACATAAGCTGCGGTTTTGAATCATTTGTTCCGCATCTTGCTTGGCTAGATTTAATTGGACATAACGTTTAATTTTACTATCGGCTAATTCATTACAAGTTTCAATAGCTTCATCGATAAATTCTTGGCTCAATCTAATGGGAACAATGTTGGGTTCTGGAAAATATTTATAATCAACAGCATCCGTTTTTTTACGCATTAAAACCGTTTCTTTTTTGCTTTCATCAAAACGACGAGTTTCTTGCTCGACAAGATTCCCACTTAACAACAATTCCGTTTGTCGTTTGACTTCATAATCGATAGCTAATTTTACATTCGCGGTAGAATTCAAATTTTTAATTTCGACTTTAGTTCCGTATATTTCACTGCCATAGGGTCGTAACGAAATATTGACATCGCATCTTAAAGAACCCTCTTCCATCTTCCCGTCAGATACATCGGAATAAATGACGATATTTCTTATCGCTTCAACATACTTCATCGCTTCTTCACCGCTTCTTATATCAGGTTTTGAAACAATTTCAATAAGCGGTGTTCCCGCTCGATTGTAATCGACAAGAGTGCAATCGGCAAGATGAAGCTGTTTACAAGTGTCCTCTTCCATATGCAATCTTTCGACGGCGATCGTTTTTTTAGTTCCATCGATTTCAATTTCTACATATCCTTCGCTTCCGATTGGTCTTTCGTTTTGAGTAATCTGAAAACCTTTTGGAAGATCGCTGTAAAAATAATTTTTTCGATCAAAGTGAAGTTCATTGTCGATTCGCATATGAAGAGCCGAAGAAACACGAATAGCATTGATGACCGCTTGTTTGTTAACTACAGGCATAGTTCCCGGAAAAGCGATATCAGTAGGTTGTACTAATGTATTTGGATCTTTACCAAAAGCATTGGGAGCCGATGAAAACATTTTAGTTTTAGTTTTCATTTCGACATGGATTTCAATGCCGATTACTGGTTCAAAGTTCATTTTGTGTTCCTCCTTGCTGACATTCCTTTGTATGGTAATTCACTTTCAAGTGCATAAGCTAAATTAAAGGCCCCTTGTTCATCAAAAGCTCTGGTGGTAATATTGGCTCCAAATGGAAAACCCTGATCCACGCCAATCGGCAAAGTTAACGAAGGTAGTCCGGCAAAATTTCCAATCGCCATATGATTTTCAGCGATCAAATACTCATCGGACATCTTATCTTTACTATTATTGTCAAAAGCATTTTTGGCGGTCGAAACACACGGAGCGTAAATCGCATCGTAATCTTTTAAGATGTCATTGACACGATTGACAATTAAGTGTCTGATCTTTTGAGCTCTTAAAAAGATTTCATCTTGATTTGATTTAAATAAAGCGTAGCTTCCAATCACAAAACGTCGTTTGATCAATTCCCCAAAGCCTTGAGTTCTAGCATTCATCATTACTTCTTGATAAGAAGTGGCTTTTCCGACACGTGGGCCGAATTTAACGCCGTCGAGATTAGCGTTGTTGCTAGTAGCTTCGGCGCAAGAGATTACTAAATACGTCGGATATATCGCATTTAGAAGATTTTTAGGAATGCTCACTTCAACGACTGTCGCTCCTAGTTTTTCAAAGATTTTACAAGTTTCATTGAAAGCGTTCAAAATCGTTTCATCTTTTATCGACTCGTTGATTTCTTTAATGATCGCGATTTTTTTACCTTTGATATCTTTGCTGAGTTCTTTATAATACTCTCCTTTTGCTTTTAAAGAAGAAGTCATATCCATCTCATCTCTTCCCGCTAAAGCATCAAGAAGAATCGCGCTATCGGCGACTGAGCGTGTAAAATAAGCCACATGATCTAATGATGGCGCAAATGGAAATAATCCATAGCGAGAAATTCTCCCCCAAGAAGGTTTAAATCCAACTAAGCCTCCGTAAGAAGCTGGTTTTCTTACTGAATCGCCCGTATCTGAACCTAGTGCAAAAGGAACGATGGCATTAGCGGTAGCGCTCGCAGAGCCACATGAAGACCCGCCAATCATGTAAGTGTGAGTCGGGTCATAAGGATTATAAGTTCTTCCTAAATGTCCGGTCATTCCACTTCCGCCCATTGCCAACTCATCCAAAGTCGTTTTACCGATCAATACGCACTTTTTTTCTTTAAGTTTTTCAATGACGGTCGCATCATATACCGGAACATAGTCTTTTAAAATGTCGCTGCTCCCCGTGGTCAAAATTCCTTTGGTTGAAAAATTATCTTTGGCGAGAAACGGAATACCCCAAAGTAGATTGTCTTCTTCGACTTCTTTTAAAGACGCAGCAAATTCCAGCGCCTCTTTTTCACAAATTGTTTCAAAGCAATTATTAGAATCCTCTTTACATAATTGAAGCGCTTCTTTTGTAAGTTCCAAAGGGGTGACCTTTTTTGATAATAAAAGTTGATGCAATTCTTCAATCGATAAATTCATGTACTTCATTCTACAACACCACCTTTGGAAGAACGATTTGATCATCTAAAACTTCTTTTGCATTCTTCAAGACTTCTTCTTTAGTTAATGGATTTGAAGGTTCATCTTCACGTAAATAACTATTATGACAATCAAAAGGAAATGTCATCGGAGTCACTTCATTTAAGCCCTCGATATCTTTAAAAACATCCATTTGTTTTAAAAGAATGTCAAATTCTCCAAGCAAAGTTTTATACTCTTCTTCTTTCATTTCAAACATCAAATTATTCGCACAATTTTTCAATAAATTCATATCTACTTTCTTCATTCGTTTTCCTCCTCGATTTGCTGCAAAATTTGTTTGAACTCTTCTTCGTCCATAATTCTGATACCCAAAGCATTGGCTTTATCAAGTTTTGAACCACTTTCACTTCCGTAAATCACTACATCGGTGGCTTTAGAAACCGAAGAAGTAACCTTTGAGCCATATAATTCTAATAATTCTTGAGCCTGCTTTCTAGTGAAAGCTTCTAACGTCCCTGTAAGCACTATGGTTTTACCGCTGAAGAAATTCGGTTTCACTTTGATTGCGCGCCCCAAATATTTTGTGTTAAGTCCTAATTCTTTTAATTCAGCGATTAAATCACAATTGTGCTGATCTTTAAAAAATTCATAAATTGAGCGACTGGAAATTTCACCTATATCACGAATTTGAAGTAGCTCCTCTTCGCTTGCTTCCATCAAAGCCTCCAATGTTTCAAAATGGGATGCCAATATCTTCGCGGTTTTTTCTCCGACTTCACGAATTCCTAATCCGAACAAAAGTCGCTCTAAACTATTGCTTTTGCTTTTTTCAATCGCTTGAAGCATCTTATTGACGCTAGTTTCACCAAAACCATCGGTGACAATAATTTCATCTTTATGTTTTTCAAGACGATAAATATCCGGAATCAAGCGAATGAACCCTTGATTAAAGAATTGTTCGATAATTTTTTCTCCAAGTCCCTCGATGTCCATCGCATTTTTGCTTGCAAAATGAATTAAACCTTCAATATGTCGGGCATCGCAATGAGGATTGGGGCAATAGTGAATCGCGTCGACTTTTACTAATGCACTGCCGCAGACAGGGCAATTCGATACCATATTGAAAAGTTGTTCATTGCCACTTCTTTTTTCAACAACGGCTTTTACCACTTCAGGGATCACATCTCCGGCCTTTCGAATCATCACCATATCACCGATTCTAATATCTTTTGAAACTACGAATTCTTCATTGTGCAAAGTAGCTCTAGAAATCAAAGACCCTTGCACTCTTACCGGTTCTAAATCAGCATTAGGAGTTATTTTACCGGTTCTTCCAACGGTAAAAATAATATTCTTTAACTTTGTTATCACTTCTTCCGGCGGAAATTTATACGCTATCGCCCATCGTGGGGTTTTGGCAGTATATCCTAATTTTGAGTAAGCCCTTAAATCATTCACTTTGATGACTATACCATCAATATCATAAGCAAGCGAAGGTCTTTTAAGAGTGTATTCTTCGATGTAAGCAAGAACTTCTTCAATGCCATTACAAATTCGACGTTCCGGATTGACTTTAAATCCCAATTCTTTAAGTGAATTCAAAGAATCGCTGTGCTTTTGAAATCCTTCTTCAGTCGCATTGACATAATAGTACCAAAAGGCATCGAGTTTTCTTGAAGCAGCAATCGACGAATCAAGTTGTCGAATTGATCCGGCGGCGGCATTTCGCGCATTAGCCAAAAGAGGTTCCCCGGTTTGTTCGCGTTTTTCATTTAACTCTTTTAAAACTTTTTTCGACATAAAGACTTCACCGCGCACTTCAATTTCGTCTTTGATGTCGATTCTTGTGGGGATCGATTTAATCGTTAAGACATTGGAAGATACGTCTTCTCCAACATTTCCATCGCCCCTAGTCGCAGCGTAAACGAATTTTCCATCGCGATACACTAAACTCATGGCCAAACCATCGATTTTCATCTCGCACATGTATTCCACTTTATCGATATTTAAAATCTCCCGAATCCGCCGATCAAAATTTCTTAAATCATCTTCATTAAAAGCGTTGGCTAACGAGAGCATCATCCGTTTATGAGTTATTTTTTCAAATGTCGATAACACTTGACCACCAACACGCATCGATGGTGAATGCGGAGATTTATATTCCGGATATTGATTTTCAAGCATCATCAATTCATTCATCAAACGATCGTATTCTTGATCAGAAACGGACGGATTATCTAAAACGTAATATTCATAATTGTACTTTTCGAGAATACTTATCAACTCTTCGATTCTTTGTTTAGGTTCCATAAACTTTCTCCTTAAATTTTTTTCAGTCCAAAATAATTACCGATCAAAGTCTTCTTGCCGACGCTTTCATCGTCGAAGCGAACTATGATAAGACCATTTAATAATTCGACGACTTCACCACTTCCCCACTTATTGTGCTCTAATCGATCGCCAACTTTCCACACAATATTATTTTTGGTATCAAAGTGATTCTTTTGTTCAATCTTGATTTTTTTCTTTTGTTCTTCAAAATACATTTTTTCGAAATTCGAATTTTCAAAAGTCGGTCTTTGAAACGTTCGGTATTCTATACCCGACTCTTTAATAAATTTCGAAGGTCGTAAAGGAGCTTGCAATACATAAGAATAATCTTGATTTGAAGTCAAATATAGTTTTTTTCTTGCTCTAGTAAAAGCGACATAAGCCAATCTGCGTTCCTCTTCAAGTCCCGTTTTGCTCTCTGTAACTGCACGAACATTTGGAAAAATACCTTCACCCAAACTATAAACGAAAACATAATCGAACTCTAAGCCTTTGGCGATATGAACCGTCATCAGCGAAACATAATCACCCTCAATTAGATCATCTTGCGACGTTTGTAGCATCGCATTATTGAAAAAATCGACATAGGTAAGTTCCTCGTTATCTTTTAAGAAACGATCCAAAGCTCCAATCAATTCCTTGACATTTTCTTCGCGGTCTTCTCCGTCATCTTCTTGAAGCAGATAATCAAAGTAGCCCAAATTTTCAATCATCTGTTCAAACACATTAGAGATTTCTTCGCGTGAAGAATTTTTCAATTTCTCACGAGTTTGTTCGATGATTCCAACCATTTTAAGCAAAGATTTCTTTTTGGAATCCGGAATTACGGAAGAATCTTTAAGTCCTTCAACTAAATAGATGTAAAGACTTTGACCATTTTGCTCCGCTTCTTTTTTTAATATATCGAGAGTCTGTTCTCCAACCATTCTTCGAGGAACATTGATAATTCTCATTAACGAAAGGTCACTATCCGGATTTATCAAAAGATTGACGTAAGCAAGAATATCTTTAATTTCGCGCCTTTGGTAGAATTTCATTCCACCATAAACTTTATAAGGAATACCATAGACGGCAAGTTGAGTTTCTAACTCACGGGTCAAGTAATTAGCACGATACAAAACGGCGATATTTTGATACTTAAGTCCTTCTCGATGCATCTCTAAAATTTTGGTAGCAATGTAATTGGCTTCTTCTTTAGCGGTTCTTGAATTGATGAATTCCACTTTTTCTCCATCCGGTTGTAAGGAATAAAGATCTTTTTTCATTCTGTCTTTATTATTGCTTATAAGAGTATTGGCAACTTTTAAAATGGCATTTGTCGAACGATAATTGCGATCGAGAATCACCGTTTTTATATCACGATGCAAAAATTTATCAAGGCGTAGCATAATTTCGTTTTTTGCCCCTCGCCACGTATAGATCGTCTGATCTGGATCACCAACCACTGTTAACGAAGTATCCTTTCCGAGCAATAGTTTGATTAATCGAAATTGTACTTCGTTGATATCTTGAAATTCGTCCACCAAAATATGCGTATATCGATGACTATATCGATCTTTAACATCTTGGAATTGTTCAAGAATCTCGATGGTTTTTAAGAGAAGATCGTCAAAATCCAGCGACTTCTGTTCTTTTAATTTTTCAGTATACCGTCTAAAAGCTTCTAAACAAATTTTAAAATTCGGGTCGAAAGAATCTTGATCTTTAATATCTTCGTATTGATGTCCTTCGTTTTTTTCGCTTGAAATAAAATTTAGCACGATTTTAATTCTGGAATCTTTTTTACTTAATCCCATATCTTCAAAAATTTGTTTCATTAAAGTTAACTGATCATCTTCATCCAAAATCGTAAAATTACTTGAATATCCAATCAATTTGATTTCTCGTCTTAAAAACCGATAACACCACGAATGAATGGTGCATAAAGTAACTCCTTGTTCTCCAAGCAAATCAAAAACTCGCGCTTTGATTTCAGAAGCGGCTTTATTAGTAAAAGTAATAGCTAAGATACTATATGGTGATACACCTTGGTCGATTAAATAAGCGATACGATAAGTGAGAACGCGAGTTTTTCCAGAACCGGCACCGGCGATAATTCTCAAATATTGATCAGGGCAAGTCGCAGCCTCGCATTGTTTTTCATTCAATAAACTCTTCAAATCTAACATAAGATCACCAAATAATCTTTCTTAGAAAGATTATATCATAGTGCTATTTTCTCTTCAATTTTTCGCGTACACTTTCTTTTCTTATCCAGTTGAGTTTTATCTTATAGGTGTCGAGTTTATTTTTTTAACACACTATTTTATCAAATTATGATTTTGAATAAAGATTCTAATCTCGTCAAATCCAAGATAATAATTTGTTATTTGCCATTCAAATATTTCTATCATTAGAGGAACTCGCGTTATCGTATAACTGTTTGCACCGGTTTTTATCGTTGCAATATCGGTTAATTTATTAAAATCAACATAATAAAGCGGAATTTGAAAACCATTTTGTTCATTGAAATTTATGATCATTTTAATGTCACGACAAGCTAAACAAGTATCCATGTAAAATAAGACAAGATAATAATGCTCTTTTTGATTAAGAAGTTCTTTATATTCGATTTCTCGATTTAACTTTTGATTAGCGGTGCATCCGCTTAAAGCAAGAATCATCGCTGCTTTTAAAATTAATCCGATTGTTTTACCCATAATTCACCTCATAGCCTCTTCAAACGATATCCGTACTTATCAATACAATGTTTTGTGCTACATTCTCATCTTTGACAGTTAAATCAAAAATAAACGAGTAAAAGTGGCTAAATAAAGGCAATTTTATGCATTTTCAGT